>NZ_JARJLT010000027.1 GCF_029335315.1 Pseudomonas citronellolis | reverse complement strand
GGGCGCAAGGGGAGATCAATGCCGACAAGGCGGCGAGAGAGGAGCTAGCCAAGAGCGGGATCAATAACCCGACCCGAGAGCAGATCCAGAGCAGCGCCGCGTACAAGGCAGCGATGCAGGACTATGGAACGGGTGGCGACTATCAGAAAGTCGCACAGGCGGTAACAGCTGCTCTTCAAGGCCTTGCGGGAGGTGATATCGGTTCGGCGTTAGCCGGGGCTTCGGCGCCTTACCTGGCTGGCTTAATCAAGCAACAGGCTGGCAACAACGACACTGTTCGAATTATGGCCCAGGCGGTATTGGGAGCTGCGGTTGCCCAGGCGCAGGGTAACTCCGCAGCGGCTGGTGCCGCTGGTGCTGCAACTGGCGAGTTGATTGCTGCACAGCTTTATCCGGGCAAAAGCTCGGATCAATTGTCGGAAAGCGAAAAGCAGACTGTATCGGCGCTTTCCTCCCTCGCCGCCGGTTTAATTGGCGGGGCTCTGACGGGGGATAGTGCTGGGGCGATAGCGGGAGCTCAGTCTGGCAAGAACGCAGTGGAGAACAACCACCTTTCCACTGACGAAAAAATCAGCCTGAACCTGAAAGAAGTACAGTACCAGCGAGATTGCCCGGCAGGCGCGTCAACCAGCGGCCCTTGCCAGCAGTTGAAAAAGGATATCCAAGCCCTGCGGGAAAAAGGTCGCAGTGTGCTGGAGACTGAGCTGCTCGCTCCCGCGTCGGACATGGGGCCCGATATCATGGTCAAGACCAAACCTGGGGAGATCATCCCTTGCGTAGGGTCGTCCAATGGTTTCTGCCAAGTGACCGACCAAGTGCTGGTCACTGATCAGGGCAAGGAATGGCAACTGGTTCCTGCTTCGGACGAGCAGGCGCAGATAGGCAAAGCGCAACAGCAGAGCATTGGGGCTCAAGCGGATGCTGCCCTTAAGCAATGGACGGCGGACGCATTCGATGTTGGCTGCGGTGGCTTTGGTGTAGCGGCGACCGCCTGCCAGATCTACCGTGCAGCGGGGGGAGCGAATCCTATATCCGGTGCGGTGCCTAGCACTGGTGAGCAGGTGTTGTGGGGAGCTACAGCTATCCTCAATGGGTTGGGGATTTATGGGGTAGTAGCTGAGGGACCGGCGATTGGGAAAAGTCCATTCTCCTCCACTGTCTCGGCGGACGCTGAGGCGGGATCCAGCGGTTTGCCAAGTAAGGGGTCCTTGAAAGGAGACCCTGAAGTTCCCCCAAAAAATGCAAATCCAGAGATGGTACGGTCACTGGATAGACAAAATGAAGCTGCTATAAAGCTGGCGCAAGCTGGATATGACGTAGAGCAGCTTCCGAATATAGGAAAAAATAAAGCTAATCCGGATCTTCGAATCAATGGTGAAGTAGCAGATGTAGCATCTCCGCGAACTGGTAGTGTAGGGTCTGTGTTGATGACCGTAGAGGATAAAGTCAAAAGGCAGGCTCCAAATGTTGTTGTTAACTTGGCGGATTCTCCCTTAAGCATAGAGCAAGTTTCAAAAGCCTTGGAAAGTCGTCCGATTCAAGGGCTGAAAACATTGTTCTTGATGAAGGACGGGGAATTTAAAATTATTGAGGGTGGGTGATGACTATTACAATGTCTTTGGAGTTGGAGAAGGGGGCGAAACTTGATGATGTGGCCAAGGTTCTCTCTCGTATAGGAGAGTGCTTCTCGTATGAGGGGGAGGAGTTGTGGGGGGATTTTAATAGGTCAGGTTCACATTTCGTTTTTCGTTATGCCGATGAATTTGATGAAATTGTGGCTGAGGGCTTCCAGCTTGCATGGAAGGTCGGCATAAGGGGGGCGATTCATTGTAGGGCAAATGCTCTCGATTATAGTCAATCTGATATTGAAGGGTTTCTAACTAAACTCTCCGAGGAAACAGGTTTTGGATTTATCCTGTCTTTTCAGTATGAGTCCGTGTATGTGGTTCGAGATAAGAGTGGGCTTCGATTTCTAAAAAAGATGGTCGGATGAAGTCGACTGCAGGGAGGGAAGAGCGAAAAGGGGACGGATTTATTTTTTCTACTCTAAAGCTGACCGGTCGGGCGGGATTGGAGTGAAATAAATCTGTCTCCTTTTTCCATAAGAAAGGGCGAGGGAGAAAGAGATGGGAAGGGTGGGTTTATTTTTCTGCTCTAAGGCTGTTTTTTGAGTAGAAGTATAGTGCGATAAATAAATATTTTCTTTCTGGTAATAAATATTTTACCTTTCGCAACCTCTGAGGGTTAGGGGTTACAAGGATAAAGGTTATGGAGCAGATCGACTCTTCCACCGTGCAGGGACAGGATTCTCAGAAAGCCCGTGTGGTAACTGATCGCGGGTCGGAACAACCACATGGTGAGCATTTGCCTCGTTCCGGGAATTTTATGACCAGACACTGGCGCGGGGAGTATTCCTTGGCCCGCTCCTACTGGATCAACGGAATGCTGGTGAACGTTGCCGGCATGGCGGCATCGTGGGCACTGCAGGTCGCAATGAAAGGGGTTGCGATAGATCCCATGATGTCCTGCGCGATGATTATCTTGCTTTATGGCCTGTTGCTGGTGGTAACGGTTTGGCAGGTAGTTGGCATCTGGCGCTCCGCATCGCTGCATGTTGCTCGCGGCGGAACGGCATTCTGGGCGACGGCCGCTCGCATTCTGGTAGCCATCGGCTTGATGCAGACGCTGGCGTCCGTGGTGACGGAGGGGATCCCTGTTATCAGGTCCACTTTGACCTTGGCGTTGGGCCAGAGCCCGATTCCTCCCTATCGCCTCAGCCTGATGCGGGACGATACGGAACTGGAGCTTGCCGGAGGAATTTCTTTTGGCACCTTCGCTGCTTTGCAAAAGAGCCTTGATGAGCACCCGGATGTAAGGATCATCCACCTGAACAGTTCGGGGGGGCTGGTCAAAGAGGCGATGTCCATCGCCGACCTCATTCGTAGCAGGGAATTGACAACCTACACTTCGGGCGACTGCATAAGTGCCTGCACATTGGCCTTCCTGGCGGGCCAGGAGCGCTTGCTGGGGGAGAAGGGCAGGATTGGTTTCCATAGCCCCAGCCTTGTTGGATCCAATCAGCCCAATTTTGATTTGAATGCTGTATTCAGCCAGGCGCTTAAGAGTCGAGGTGCCTCGCCTGTCTTCATTTTCAAGGCCATGACTACTCCCCCCGACAAGCTGTGGTTCCCCGACAACGCCGAGCTTAAGCGTGAGTACATCATTACGGATGTGGTGGACTCCCGAAACTATGCCACGTCGCTCGTGGCGCCAAGCCGGGACGAGCAGGGGCTAGAGCGCTATTTGCAGGGAGCTCCCGTATTGCAAGCCATAGCCCGGCACGACCCCGTCCGCTATACGGCTCTCAAGGAAAGCCTGGACATGGGTGGGCGACAAGGGTTGTCGCCCACTGAGTTGCATCGGCTGGCGGACGAGAAACTGCGGGAGGCCATACCCGACTACCTTCGAAAGGCGCCAGGCCCCGAACTGGTTCGCTACTGGGAGACCCAAATCGCAGAGATGGCCGCCTTGGAGGCTATCAACCCGCAACATTGCGTTGATTTCGCGATGGATAACTCTTCTGCACGCCTAGCCGATGTTCAGCAGCTTCTGCCAATGAGCCTGTTGACGGCGGATGTCGATGCACTTACCGCGCTGATTGAGGCCGCCTCGTTGAGGCCGCATTCAAGCATCAATACGCCGCAGGCTCAGCAGGATCTGCGCCTGGCGCTGGGGCGGCTGGAGGGTAAGCAACCCGGTGCGCTTGAGGTTATTCGAGACCAGACGAAATACCGTGACCAACCTAAGGTGATTTGCGAATCGTTTAGTGGGATGTACCGGGAGTTTCTCGCTGTCGAGGGGGCGGAGCGTGCGGGCGATGTTTTTCGATTTCTACTGAGCGGTACGAGTCCATCGAATGGGAAATAAATAGATGGTTTGAAAAGGTCTTATTGATTCTTTCTGCTCTAGTTCGGATTGGTTGGTGGGGGTTGCGAAAACAGATCTGTCAATATCGCTAAAGGTTGACGCCTATCAAGAAGAAAATTTGCCGCTCTCTACTCACTTGTAAGTAACCATGGGGAAATTAGAATATGACTGATGTGAACGATCCAAAAGTACTGGCGTTCCGTATGCAGCGTCTACGCAAGGCACCTCGTAACTGGGCATACTGGGTTGCCGGCTTCACTGCTGCAAATGGGGTATTTCTGTCCCTGCACCATGATGTGATGGTTCTTGCCGGCTTTGTCTCTCCATTCGCTATTCCTGGTGCTGCGCCGCATTTTGTTGTGGCTTTAATCCTCGGTGTTATCGCTTACGCTTCGAACAGTTTTCCCAAGATTTTGATAGTTCCGCTTGTTGCATATGTAGTTGACACGCTGTTTGCCCTTTATGTTCGCTCTTGGCCTGGCCTGGCGATGCATTTGGTCGTATTTGCGTTTCTTGGCTTCTCGTTTATAGGAATGCGGGCGCTTAAGGCGCTGGAGGCCAAGCAAAAGAGTGTAAGTTGCTAGCGAGTGGTGATCTGGCTGGGAATACGAAAAGGGGCAGGCTTATTTTTCCTATCCTGAGGCTGGTTGGTAGGCTAGGGTTAGGGCCGAAAAGGGGACAGATTTATTTTTCCTACCCTAAAGCTGATCAGTTGGTCAGGATTAGAGTTCAATAAATAAATCTGTCCCCTTTTTCCCGAAGTGACTTCAAGACTTTGCAGTTGCTGAGGACTAACTGATGGTGACTTACGAATATGCTTTGGAACGAGCCAAGGAGTACCTGAGAGATTCAGAGGTGCCTTTGTGCATTACTCATGAGGGCGAATTCTCAGAAGGCTGGTTTTTTTGCTTTCAATCCGAAGAGTATTTAGAAACTGGAAATCCATCAGCCCAGCTGGCTGGAAATGGTCCATTTTTGATTGATAAGCAGAGCGGGGAGTTGCATGTTCTTGGGACTGCAAAGCCATTAAAAGAATATCTTGATGATTACGTTAGAGGAAAGTCAGGGAATCTGGCCTAGAGGGATTAAATAGTTTAGTTGTAATAGAAACCCCAGCCAAGACGAAAAGGGGACGGATTTATTTTTCCTACTCTAATTTCGGATCTCGCCAGACTCCAGCAGGCAAGCCTAGGCATGGCAATCTCATGCAAATGTACTGGATGGGATGTGGAGGGCTTGCTGATATGCCTGGGATGGGGCGGATACTCTTGGCGAACTACCCACATCACGTTGTGCAACGTGGTCACAATCGTCAAGTGGTCTTCGTGGAGCGGGATGACTATGAGCGGTACCTTGCCGATCTTCGTGATCTGAAGGACGTTTTTGGTGTCAGGGTCTATGCCTACTGCCTGATGACCAATCATGTGCACTTACTGCTAGAGCCGGGTGACTCGCTGTCTGGACTAAGCCAGCTGATGAAGACCCTTGCTGCCCGTGCGACGCGTTACCGGAATCGCCTGGAGGGCCGTAGCGGAACGCTTTGGGAGAGTCGCTTCAAATCCAGCGTTGTGCAATCCGATGAGTATCTACTGGCCTGCAGTCGTTACATTGAACTGAATCCGGTGCGCGCAAGGTTGGTACCACACGCGGAAAACTACCCGTGGTCTAGCTATACGCAGCATGTCGGCGGCGAAGACGCATGGCTGGATTTTGACCGTTGCTTCGAGGCGCTGGGCAATTCGAATGCTGAGCGTCGGGCCCGATATCGTAATTTTCTGGATCAACAAAGCACGTTTGAAGAAAACTCGCTAATACGAGAGGCCCTGCAGCGAGGTCAGTTAACAGGTAACACGCGCTTTGTTGATGAAGTAGAGCGACTGACAGGGCTGCGGATTGAGAGAAGAGGGCCGGGACGGCCGAAATTAGAGTAGAAAAAATAAATCTGTCCCCTTTTCCCCAGTATTGCCGAGAGCGTCCTCGGCGCCATGCAACTGGAAAACCGTCCGCTGACCTGGGCCGATGGTTCCCCGATCACCGCATACGGTCAGCCGGTCTATGCCTTCCAGGCTACGCCTGAACAGTTTGCGGATAGCAGCCTGTTCAACACACCCTACTTGGGCAATCAGGGCTCTGCCAGCTGGGCGAACGTGGTCAAAGCAGTGCAGCAATACGGCCAGGAGCAGGCTAACGCCCACTCTGGAGAGATCGGTAGCTTCAAAGGACAGGAGGATAGCCAGGGGTATATACGCGATGCGCTGGGCAACATCGTCAGCGATCATGTCATCCGGGACACGACTATCGAGGAAACCGTGCTGGCGGGAGGACCGGCGGGAAAGGCGACTACGACAGCTGGCAAGGTTGCCAAGGATTTGGGTGAGGCGATTTTAGGGTGGGTTGAGGGTAAGCTTGCGGGAGAGGGTGCAAAAGCAACTGGGGGGGGAGTAGACCGTGCCATTACTGGGATTGAGTGGGGCAAGGGTATTCAAGGTCAAGGAATGCCTTGGGAGGATTACCTTGGGACGCAACTGCCAGTAGGGTCTCGACTACCGCCTAACTTCAACACGTTTGATTTTTTTGACGAGACCACTGGTATAGCGACAAGCGCCAAAACACTTGATACGACGACTGCTGCCAAAATTGCTAATCCGAGACAAGTATATTCGTCGCTCAAAGGAAATATTGATGCAGTTGCTAATTTTTCTGAAGCTGGCTTGAAGGGTGTAACAGTTACTTCGAGTAAAATTACCGCTCGCGAATTGCAGGTTGCCATTCCTGATGTCACGACTAGTGCTCAGTGGGAGCAAATCAATAGAGCCATTGAATATGGTCAGAGCAAAGGCGTTACAGTAAAAATTACCAAGGTTAATTAATATGAACGATGTCGTGAAAACAGCCTGGGCGGATGCGGGGGTAAATAATGAATTTATTTACGTTAAAACTTATTCTGGCTATCGGGGTAGTCGAGCTGATCCGCTGGGTGTCGAGCATCACACCAGTCCTGAAATCAGTGATCAAGAGTTAGGTGTTATGGTTTTGGATGCGCTGGCCCATAGCCGATTTGTGCTTCCCGAGCCGCGTAAGGATGTTTGGATTCACCCTGAAGCTACCTTTGATATGGACTTATACGACTACGAATTGACCAGTCAGCGATATGATCAATGGGTTAACAGTACATTGGAGCGCTATGGCTACAAGACTAAGCGTGCATTATTTAAAGATATGAAAAAATGTAGTATCGAAAGTAAGGGGGGGCAGATAGTTATTCGCCCTAGTCATCACGAAAAACTAGAAGCCTGGAGTGGCAAGGGCGTAAGTGAGACTGATTATGTAATTATTCCCGGCGGTAGTAATCCTTCTGATGTAGGTGCGGCCTTACGCTTGGCTTTTAGTCGGTGCACTTAATGTGCAGAGGTTTGAATTGATCTGACACCGGCCTTGCGCCGGTGTTTTTATCTGCTTGCTGCGAAATATCCTTTTCTTGAACGAAAGGGGGCAGATTTATTTTTCCTTCCCTAAAACTGATCGGTTGGTCAGGATTAGATTGCAATAAATAAATCGGCCAAAAAGGGCCAAGAAGGGGACAGATTTATTTTTTCTACTCTAAAGCTGATCAGTCGGCCAGGATTAGAGTGCGGAAAATAAATCTGTCCCCTTTTTACCGTTTAAGGGAAGCCGATCAGTCCTAGCGACGAGTACGGAGCTTGGCGTTTGGGCGGAGGGACGCTCATGGCGGGGCTGCTGCTTGGGAGTGCCGAGGGCGTCATTGCCGGTAAAGCAATTAATGTGGCAAAAGGTGGGGTAGATACCCCAAAAATTACCATTAGAGACCACTATGATCATCATATGAATATGGTGGATGATATTAAGGATCAGCTTTCTTCCCAAGGGTATCGAGTTAGTGATAAGGAAATATCATTTGGCGGGTCTTGTGGTCTCGGCCGTTGCAGGCCAGCTATTGTAGCTGAAGCGCCTGATGGCGCTCTGAAGATAATTGAAATTAAGACGGGAGGGGCAAGCTTAAGTATTCGTCAGTCTGAGATATTTCCTCAGATAAAAGATGGGGACTCAACTCCTAGGGGGAAAGTTGCTGAAAGCTTTGGGCTTATTCCCGGAATTCCGTTAAAAAATCAGGGTTATCCTAATGGTATCCCTATTGAGATAATAAACTTTCCTGGTGCTGTGTTATGAAAGAAATTGAA
This sequence comes from Pseudomonas citronellolis, assembly GCF_029335315.1. GTDB lineage: Bacteria > Pseudomonadota > Gammaproteobacteria > Pseudomonadales > Pseudomonadaceae > Pseudomonas > Pseudomonas citronellolis_A. Next base: position 25,605 of record NZ_JARJLT010000027.1, on the reverse strand, counting down.
TTTTTATCGATTCTGGAAGCTCAAGGGTGGAAGTGTGAGATGGATGAGGCTAGAGAGCACTTTTGCGTAATTAATATTGATGATGTTGATGTTCAGGTTATTCCTTCAGTAAAAAAGCGTGCAGACCATTTTAGAGTTTCCCTTGCTGCATCTGTTTCCTCGAGAGAGTTCTCGGAGGCGGTTGGATATATTTTTGGGAAGAGATGTGGTCATGTTCCGGTTGTTCTTGATAGAGAGCCTCCAGAGAAGTTTATAAATATTTCTCCTAGAGATGTTGAAATGCTTTCAGGTAAAGTGATTTCGTGGGCTAGGTCTCAAGATATAAATGCGGGTCTCAAGTCTTATAGAAATCTTCCGACTGATGCAAAGGGAGCCATGCCACTCAGACATCTGGCTGCCTTGTCAATAGCCGGTGATGCTGCTCGCCTAATGGGTTATAAAGAGTGTTTTGATAGAGGCGATAGATTGGGGTTTGTGCCATACATTACTGCTGAGATGATAGTGAGGGCAGTCCAGTTGGCGATGAGGCATGGTGACTGATACGTGATATTAGTATGGCGCTGCCGCTCTCTGGTGGTAGTGGTGGTTTTTTGTGGTTTAAGTTTTTCGATTTATAGTGTTAAGGTTCGAAGTAAATTTTCCGCTCTTTGGTTTTTATGGGTGCTGTGGTTTTTTGTGGATTATTTATGGACAGATCTTTAAAAACTTGTATCGCTAACTGACATCGTAGGCCGGTGTCTTATCGCCTCCATTGGAGTTCCAAGAAATGGAGGGTGCAGACATCCCTGTCGTAACTTCTGCGCAATCCTGATAGCCCGGCCCCGCCATCCTTGGCGGGTCGCTCGCCGGGGCAACGCATGCGTTGCCAAATCCCGGCTCGCCCATCCGCGCCGGCCAGGACATCGGCGTCAGCGCCAGCGACGTGGCCTCCACCCACGGCACCAGCCTGCTGGCCGGGCGCAACGTGCTGATCGACGGCGCCACGGAAACCTCCGAAACCAGCCACGCCGAATCGAAGAAGAAATCCGGCGTGCTGAGCAGCGGCGGGATCGGCTTCACCCTCGGCTCCAGCAGCCTCAAGGCGACCCAGACCAGCCACAGCGAGGAAACCCGCGCCAGCACCATCGGCAGCGTGCTCGGCAAAACCTGGGGTGAGCGGCCTGGTTTCGTTGCTGGCTGAAGCCCTGATCATGAGCGCCGGGCAGAACCAGCAGAGCGGAGGAGCGGGGGGAGGCGATGGACTCGATCCAACGTCTCAAGCCCCAGGCTGGACCTCTGGCACCAGTATCGGCGATTCCACGAAGCTACTTCTCGCTCGAGAGATCGTGAACTTGCTGTTGCCCACGTGGACGTCGCTGCCGATCTTCCAGCCGGACAATTCTCCGCTGACAAATCCGGGGAGTGGCACCGTTGTATGGGATCCGGGGAGTGCTGGGTATGGTGCCGGGGGTAAGGTTGAACTGCCGAGTAGCACGGGAGGGAGCCGGATTGATGAGCAGGGCGGGTGGAGTACGACGACATCGGGAGATCCGGTCGCAGGGTTGGGAGTTGTTCATAGCTCAGCTAATACGGACGGTGATTCAGGTTCTGCAGAGATTGTTATTGATACTAAGATTAGCAGCCAGATTACTGAGCGAGGATGGACCGAGCAAGATATCCGTGCGGTTGTACAGGCAGGAGTGATTGGCACAGCCGTTGATAAACGTTCAGCCTCTAAAACTCCAGATGGGTTGCCTAGAAACGACTCTGCGTCGGTATATGGTTCAAAGGAAGGGTATGTGGTAGTCAATGACCGAACGAAAGAGGTTGTGCAGATTAGTGGGAGAAATGACCCGGGTTGGATTCCTGATAGTAGAATAAATTGGAGGTGAGGCTATGAAGGTCGACTCATTAAGGCGATATGAATCTGCTGATGAGTTTTTTTTACTAGACGGGACTGTGGTTATGAAAATGACCCCAGGTGCGGCTATATCCGTATGTGAGCAGGCTAGAAGCCACGGTTTTTTTATTTCTCGGATTGAGGGCGGAATTTGGCATAATCCTGGGTTTGAAGCGCGCTTGGACTGCATTTGGGATGGGGTGGATTGCTTTATCGATGAAGTTAGTGCAGGTGAGAATAATAAATCTGCTGCGAAGTTTATTGCTGGTGAGGCTTTAGTTCATGATGTTTTTATTGTTACGGTGGCTCGGATAAATGATTGAAAATTTGCGATGAAAAGGGGCGAAAAGGGGACAAGCGAAAAGGGGGCGGATTTATTTTTCCTACTCTAATTTCGGATCTCGCTAGACTCCAGCTGGCAAGCCTAGGCATGGCAATCTCATGCAAATGTACTGGATGGGGTATAGAAGGCTTGCTGATATGCCTAGGCCAAAAAGGGGGCAGATTTATTTTTCCTACCCTAAAGCTGATCGGCTGGTCAGAATTAGAGTGCAATAAATAAATCTGTCCCCTTTTGTCAATGTTTATAGATACGACCCAGCCACTGGCGAGCTGACGAGATTTTAATATCATGAAGCCATATATTCAGATTGCAGTAAGAACCAAGATGGGAACGGTTGGCTGGGATGTTGGCAGTCAGCTACTCGAATCTTTATGTTTGAATGGTGGCCTACTTGCGCCGGAGTATATTTCTCACAATGCGGACAAGATAACTGAACCTTTTGAAGGTAAGAGCCAAGCTGAAAGGCTCTGGGCAGAAAAGACATCTATACGTGCTAATGGAAGTCTTTCGGATTTCTTTCTCGATTTTGCTTGGAAGAGAAAAAAGTCTGTTAAGTGCTCTGGGCGCATCTGCCATATGTCTCGAAATATTCGAAATCAGATTGTGCCGGCAGATATATTTCTGAACTCTATTTTTAGCGACAAGGTGGATTGGTATCAGCTATTCAAAGTCTGGTGTGAAATCTTCCCGCCCCAGCTCGGCATGTTGCACTACTTCACTGAACCGGAACTTGAACCGCATATGGTGAATGATAGCTTTCAGATTGGCTCGTTCAATGCGGCGCTAAAACCGGATGTGCCTAACGCCGGCTGGGCCATGTTCTATGGCGATGAATTTGCTGAGAAGTTCGATGCTGAGCGGATCGCCAAGGCCGGTTTCCCGATTGAAAAGATCGGCGATGGGTACTTGGTGAGAGTCACGGAAGACATTCAAGATATCGTTCGTGACTTCCAGCTATTTGCACAGAAAAGAGCTGAGCTTAAGAGTCTGTTCCCTGAAGGTTTCTTTCTGGGCTAATACGATCCCACCAATAAAAAATCCAGCCAATGAGCTGGGATTTTTGTTGCCTAGGCGATTTACCTCCCGAATCGCCTCCGCTCATGCTCCGCCTGATACAAGCACCGAAAAGGGGACGGATTTATTTTATCTACTCTAAGGCTGATCAGTTGTCGGGGTTAGAGCGCGAAAAATAAATATGTCCCATTTTCCCCTTGATAATCCTAAATCAACATTCACAAATTTGGGGCGGGGAGGCCTTGAGATTCGAGCCCCGATGGCCGAGGGCTTCGCTATAATAGTGATGGGTCGTTCTCTGGGTTTGTGGATTAAGTGATTAAAATGAAAATACTTGAAAGCAACCCTGATTTTGAAATTGTTCGATATAGCGATTCGCGCTATAAAAATTTAACTGCAGAGATTCGGTACAAAGGAGAGCCAGTTGCGCAGGTAAATAAAGATGTGGGGGTTGATAGTCTTGAGCTTGAGGTGTTTGCTGATCTAAAAGATTCCATCTTGCGAGTTCCATTGGATGGTTTTTTGGAATCTTTAAAGCTGGCAAGAGAGTTACTTGTTCAGTAATTTGTTGGTGCAAAGGGGGAGGCACTGGGTTATTCCCCTTCGGGCCAGCGCAAGCGCTGTTCGCGATGGAGCCGCGTCCCACGTTCGCGGGAATGGCGGATTGGGGTCTACGCGTAAGGCTGTTGCTCCTACCCCTCATCCAAATGCCCAATCCGGAATTGGCCCGAATCCAGCGTTTCTTGTCTCGCCACGCGCTGTCGTCCTGGGCGGCGCTGGGGGAAGCTAGGCGTTCTTCCCGGCGCATGCGGGAAGCGCATTGAAGCCAATTCCCAACGAGGACGCTCCATGAATCACCCGACTCTTCGCGCCCTGGGCGGCGCCACCGCGCCGACCCGTCTGGACCCGGCGCGTAGCGCGCTGCTGGTCATTGATTTCCAGAATGAGTACTTCAGCGGGCGGCTGCCGTTGCCGGAGGGCGAGCGGGCGCTGCGCAATACCCGGCGGCTGGTGGACCACGCCGACCGTGCCGGGATCAAGGTCTTCCATGTGCAGCATGTGGATGCGCCGGACAGCCCGATCTTCGCCGAGGGCAGTGTCGGCGGCGATTTCCATCGCGACCTGCAGCCGGGGCCGACGCATGAGGTGGTGCGCAAGACCTCGGTCAGCGTGTTTCCCACCACCGACCTCGACCAGCGCCTGCGCGCCGCCGGTATCGACACCCTGGTCATCGCTGGCCTGATGACCCACGCCTGCGTGGCCGGCGCCGCGCGTGACGCCTCGCCGCTGGGCTATGAGGTGGTGGTGGTCGACGACGCCTGCGCCACCCGCGATATCGACAGCGGCGCCGGGGTGGATCACGCCACCTTGCACCGTGCCACCCTGGCCAGCATCGACGACACCTTCGGCGCCATTCTCAGCACCGAGCAGGTGCTGGGCCTGGCGCTGCGCTGAGTCGCGGCGCGGCCCGCTGTTCCGTCGCCGCGCGGCGTTTCCGGCGCGGCGGCGGGCGGGCTTCGGGAAAGCTGCCGGCGACTTAGATTGTTTATTCACTACGGTTATTTGCAAATAACCGGAAGTGATATTCATCGCGGCGATTCCGCCGTCATGAAATCGATGCTTTTCGCTATCGCGGAAATCACGCCGCGATAGCGGAAATCGATGCCACCACAGCGTGAATTTCCGGTGCGGCGCGAAGCATTCCGGCGCTCGGCCGGCAGCTTGCCGGGCCCGGGCGCGGCCCTAGAATCGGCTCCATTCGCAGTGATTCATTCCAATCGATTCAGGGAGCGCCAACGATGATGAACGCCATGCAGATGCCGATGAACGCCAATCCGATGATGCCGATGATGGGCATGCCGATGATGATGGCGACCATGACCTGCGAAATGCAGGCCGACGGCATGATGTGCAAGATGATGCCGGCCATGGGCATGGATGCGGCGATGTTCCGCAACAGCGCCGAGATGATGGCGATGATGATGAACTGCGGCATGCCGATGATGATGCACTGCGGCAACATGTCGATGATGTGCATGTCCCAGTCGGGCATGGCGATGATGCCGATGATGGGCATGATGAACAACATGATGCCGATGATGATGATGGGCATGCCCATGCCGTCGATGAAGTGCATGATGGAGTGCTCCATGCAGGGCGACGCCATGATGTGCAAGATGATGCCGATGCAGGGCATGAACATGGAGATGTTCAAGAACTGCTGCATGCTGATGAACAAGATGATGGAATGCGGGATGCCGATGATGATGAGCTGCAACGGCATGCCGATGATGTGCTGCACCTGCTGAGCGCGGCGCTGAAATGAACAGGCCCGACGGGGAAACCCGCCGGGCCTTTGTTTTTTGCGCCGGGCTCAGTCCAGGCGTTCGGGGTAGGTGGTCACCAGGTAGGCCACGGCTTCGCTGTCGGCCGGGTTGCGGTAGCTGTGCGGCTGGTCGGCGTAGAACAGGATGGAGTCGCCGGTGCCGAGCAGGAAGCGTTCCTGGTTGACCGCGATCTCCAGCACGCCCTGGGCCACCACCAGGTTTTCCTGGGTGCCGGGGGCGTGGCCGGCGGATTCCTCGATGGCCAGGCCGGCCAGGCGCAGTTCGTAGAATTCCACCTGGCGCGAGACGTCGAAGGGGAACAGCGCGCGGCTGACGAAGGCGCCGTCGCCGCTGACCAGGCGCTTGCTCTCGCGCGCCGGCAGCAGCGCCACGCCGTCGAAGGCGCGGTCGTCGAGGAAGGCCGCCACCGAGACTTTCAGGCCCTGGGCGATCTTGCACAGCACCTTGATCGAGGGAACGCTGCGCCCGGATTCGATCTGCGCGAGCATCGCCCGGCTCACCCCGGACAGCCGCGCGAGCCCGTCGAGCGAGAGGTTGCGTTTGCCGCGCAGGCGCAGCAGGTTGCGGGCGACGCGCTCGCCGATGGGGTCCTCGGCCGCCGGGGCGACCTCGAAACCCTCCGCGCTGTCGTCGGTGGAGAGCGGCAGGCCCATGTCAGGCCTCGCGGATGCCGTTGTCGCGCTGCTGCTGTACCCACTGCGCGGCGCCGAGGCCGGCGCGGCTCGCGTACATCGCCCACATCAGCTCGGCCAGGCGCCGCGCCTGGCGGCGGTTACGGTAGCGAGCGAGGTCGATGACGTTGTCGGTGCGGTCCATGGCGACTCCTGGGGACGGCGGTTCGGATGGGGCTAGCCTAGCGGTGTCCGGTTTAGAACCATAAATATTGAATTTTCATTTATTAATTCCTTGGCGATCTAAAAGAAGCGGCTGCCTCGATGGGCTTGGAACGCCTCGCGCATCCTGGCAGGCTTGGGCCTTTCCCCGCACAACCGGACCGCGCCTTGACTTCACCCGCCTTGCTCATCCTCCAGGTCGGCACCCCGCCCGAGGATATCCGCGCCGCGTTCGGCGACCTTCCACACTGGTTCCGTACCGCCCTGGGCCTGGCGCCCGAGGCGCTGCGGGTGGTTCGGGTGTTCGACGGCGAGCCCTTGCCGGCGCCGGACGCCGGCTGCGTGGCGATCATCACCGGGTCCTGGGCGATGGTCAGCGAGCGCCTGCCCTGGAGCGAGGCGACCGCGCAGTGGATTCGCGAGGCGATGGCGATCGACATGCCGCTGTTCGGCGTCTGCTACGGGCACCAGCTGATGGCCCACGCCCTGGGCGGGCGGGTGGATTACCACCCGGCCGGGCGCGAGCTGGGCTGCGAGACGGTGCACCTGCTGCCCGCCGCCGAGGACGACCCGCTGCTCGGCCAGTGGCCGGCGCGTTTCGTCGCGCACCTGACCCACGAGCAGACGGTGCTCGAACTGCCGCCGGGCGCCGTGGTGCTGGCGCGTTCCGACCATGACCCGCACCAGGTGGTGCGCTACGGGCGCAACGCGCTCTCCACCCAGTTCCACCCGGAGTTCACCCCGGAGCTGCTGGCCGCCTGCATCCGCCGTCGCGCCGATACGCTGCGGCGCGAGCAGCGCGACCCGCAGGGCCTGCTGGATGGCCTGCGCGAGACGCCGGAGGCGACCCGCCTGCTGCGCAGCTTCGTCGACGACGCGCTGCGGCTGGGCGCGGGCTGATCATTCACGCGGAAGGAGCGCCCATGAGCTTCGATTGGCACAGCCAGCCGATCACCCGCGAGACCGCGCTCGACGCGGGTTATCGCAACACCCAGAACGTCCGCCGCTTCCTCCGCGAGCAGTGCGGCGAGGGCTTTCGTTTCGACCGGGCGTTCATGGCCTGGGTGCGCAGCGGCGCGCCGGCGACCATGGGCGAGGTGGTCGACGAGTGGCTGCGCCGCCGGCGCTGAGCGCCGCTCAGTCCAGCCAGCAGTGCCAGGCCAGGCGCACGGCGCCGTCGCGCAGCGGCAGCACGGTGAGGTTGTCGGTGCCGCGCAGGTCCTTGAGCAGGCGATTCCAGGCGCCGGCGTCGTCGCCGGGGTCGCGCTGCAGGGTCAGGCCGGGGCGCTGGCGCACGTCGTGCGCGGCGATCAGGGCGTTTACGCGGGTGCTGAGCTGCTGGTAGGTGTCGGCGTGCATGGCGGGGCTCCTGCGGTCCTCGGACCGGGCTGACAGGGTTCGTGAGAAATACTGTATGAACATACAGTATTTCTGTAAAGCCCCGATTTTCCGCACCAGACCAGCGGGCGCGTTCCGTCAGCCCACCGCCAGCGCTTCCAGCAACCAGGCGCAGAAGCCGCGGGTGAGCGGGTCGTCGTCGTTATCGCGATGCACCAGCCAGCTCCAGTTCGGGCCGCGCACGCTCTGCTCGGCCAGCGGAACCAGCAGGCCGCGTTCGCGGGCGTCGGCGGCCAGCAGCTGGCTGACCAGGGCGACGCCCAGGCCCTGGCTGGCGGCGTCCAGCAACAGGCCGGGGTCGGAGAAGTTCAGGCCCTGGCTGCGCTGGCCGACGTCGGCGCCGCCCTGCAACTGCCAGTGGCTCCAGTCCATTTCGCGCTCGCCGTGCAGGGTGCCACGCTCGTTCGCCGGGCGTTCCAGCAGGGACGGGTGACAGGCCGGATAGAGGCGGTCTTCCAGCAGCACGCGGTAGTTGCACTCGGCCTGGGCGCTGAGGTCGTCGCGCACGGCGATGTCGATGGTCTGGCTGGTCAGGTCGGGCGTCTCGTCGGTGGTGAACAGCCAGAGGTCGACCTGCGGGTGGCGCCGGTGGAAGTCCGCCAGGCGCGGCAGCAGCCAGTGGCGGGCGAACGCCGGGGTGGTGTTGAGCACCAGCTGGTTGGGCTTGCGGTACTGGTCGAGGCGGCGGATGCCCACGGCCAGTTGTTGCAGCAGCGACTGGGTGGTGCTGAGCAGGTCGAAGCCGGCGTCGGTCAGCGCCACGCTGCGGCCGCTGCGGTGGAACAGCGGCTGCTCGAGGAAGCCTTCCAGGCTGCGGATCTGCTGGCTGATGGCCGATTGGGTGAGGTGCAGTTCCTCGGCGGCCTTGTGGAAGCTGCCGAGGCGGGCGGCGGCTTCGAAGCCGCGCAGGGCGTTGAGCGGGGGCCAGTGTTTGAGCATGGCTGATAAGCCTGTCTGATCAGTAGTGCGCAAAATCTATCGTTTGTTCGCCGGTTTTCCCAGGCATAGCATGGTTTCCACCACCGCGGCCGCGGTTTCCAGTGATTAATAAAACTTAATGAAAGGAAACCTGTATGCATTTCAACGAAACGCAGAGCGGCTGGTTCATGCCCGCGGAATGGGCGCCCCACGCCGCAACCTGGATGGCCTTCCCGCACAACCGTGCGCTGTGGGAGGCGGGCTGGCGGGTGACCCTGGAGGACGTGCAGGTGGACTTCGCCCGGGTGGCCAACGCCATCGCCCGCTTCGAGCCGGTGAAGCTGGTGGTCGCCCCGTCGGCGCGGCAGCGCGCCCGCGAGCTGTGCGGGCCCAACGTCGAGCTGGTCGAGCTGGAAATCGATGACAGCTGGTGCCGCGATTCCGGCCCCAGCTTCGTCTGCCACCCGACCCTGGGCGTGGCCGGCGTCAGCTGGCGCTTCAACGCCTGGGGCGGCAAATCGGCCCATGGCCTGGACGCCACCCTCGGCCGCCGCGTGCTCGACAGCCTGGGCCTGGAATGCTTCCCGGCGGCGCTGGTCAACGAAGGCGGGGCCATCCATGTGGACGGCGAGGGCACACTGATCACCACCGAGTCGGTGCTGCTCAACGGCAACCGCAACCCCGGCCTGGGCAAGGCCGAGATCGAGGAAATCTTCGCCCACCTGCTGGGGGTGAAGAAGACCATCTGGCTGCCCGGCGACCCGGACTACGTCACCGGCGACATGACCGACGGCCACGTCGACGGCGTGTGCGCCTTCGCTCGCCCCGGCGCGCTGCTGGTGGACGCCACCCGCGACAGCGGCTCGGTGTACGCCGAGGTGGCGCGGGAGAACCGCCGCGCCCTGGAGCTGGCCACCGATGCCCACGGCCGGCGCTTCGAGATGCTCGAACTGTTCGAGGCCAGCGAGGCGGTGGACCGGGACGCCGAGGTGTTCTGCGCTTCCTACACCAACTTCTACCTGGCCAACGGCGCGGTGATCATGCCGGCCTACGGCATCGCCGCCGACGACGAGGCCGCCGCCACCCTGCGCCGCGCCTTCCCCGGCCGCGAGGTGGTGCCGGTGCGCATCAACCAGCTGGCCCACGGCGGCGGTGGCGTGCACTGCATCACCCAGCAGCAGCCGGCCTGGCCGCTGGAGGCCAAGGCATGAGCCGGCTGACCGTCGCCACCACGCAGTTCGCCTGCAGCTGGAACCTGGAAGCCAACCTCGACCGCGCCGAAGCCCTGGTGCGCGAGGCCGCCGCCAGGGGGGCGCAGCTGATCCTGCTGCAGGAGCTGTTCGCCACCCCGTACTTCTGCATCGAGCAGGACCACAAGCACCTCGCCCTGGCCGAGGAGTTCCGCCACAGCCGCGTGCTCGCGCGCTTCGCCGACCTGGCGCGGGAGCTGGGCGTGGTGCTGCCACTGAGCTGGTTCGAGCGCGCCGGCAACGCGCGCTTCAACTCGCTGGCGATGGCCGACGCCGACGGCCGCCTGCTCGGGGTGTACCGCAAGACCCACATCCCCAACGCCATCGGCTACCAGGAGAAGGAGTACTTCAGCCCCGGCGACACCGGCTTCCGCGTCTGGGACACCGCCTACGGGCGCGTCGGCGCCGGTATCTGCTGGGACCAGTGGTTCCCCGAGACGGCGCGTTGCCTGGCGCTGATGGGCGCGGAGGTGCTGCTGTATCCCACCGCCATCGGCTCCGAGCCCGGCGCCGCGGCGCTGGATTCGCGCGACCACTGGCAGCTGACCCAGCGCGGCCACGCGGCGGCCAACATCGTCCCGCTGCTCGCCGCCAACCGCGTGGGCGAGGAGGTGGCCGACAGCGACCCGGCGCTGCGCATGCGCTTCTACGGCTCGTCGTTCATCACCGACCACAAGGGCGCGCTGCTGGCCGAGGCCGACCGCGATTCGACGGGCGTGCAGCTGGCCACCCTCGACCTCGCCGCCATGCGCGAGGAGCGCCTGGCCTGGGGCGTCTACCGCGACCGCCGGCCGGAGATGTACGGCCCGCTGCTCGGCCTCGACGGCCACCACCCGCACAGCCACTGGCAACGCCAGGGAGCCTGAAGATGAATAGCCTACGCAAAACCCTGGTGGTCGCCCTGGGCCTTGGCCTGGCCTGCGCGCAGTTCGCCGCGCGGGCCGAGGAGAAGGTCCTGCGCCTGTACAACTGGGCCGACTACTTCGCCCCGGACACCCTCGCCAACTTCACCCGCGAGACCGGCATCCGGGTCATCTACGACGTGATGGACAGCAGCGAGACGCTGGAGGCCAAGATGCTCTCCGGCAACAGCGGCTACGACCTGATCTTCCCCGGCGACACCGTGGCCGAGCGGCTGATGCGCGCCGGCGCCCTGCAGAAGCTCGACCCGGCGCGCCTGGAGCACCTCGACGAGATCGAGCCGGGCCTGCGCAACCTGCACGCCCAGTACCCGTACTCGCGGCACGCCACCGTGCCCTACACCTGGGGCAGCATCGGCCTGACCTACAACCAGGCGCAGATCGACAAGCGCATGGCCAACGCGCCGGTGAACAGCCTGGACCTGATCTTCAAGCCGGAACTGGCGGCGAAGTTCGCCGACTGCGGCATCTCGATGATCGACTCGCCGGACGAGGTGCTCGCCGTGGTGCTGCACTACCTCGGCCGCGACCCGCGCAGCGGCAACCCCGACGACCTGGCGGCGGCGGTGACGCTGCTCAAGGGCATCAAACCGTACATCCGCAAGTTCCAGTCGCAGCCGGTGACGCAGCTGGTGAACGGCGACATCTGCCTGTCGCTGGGCTACAGCGGCGACATGATCCAGGCCCAGCGCGCCGCCGACGAGGCCGGCAAGCCGCTGCGCTTCCAGTACCGCATCCCGCGCGAGGGCACCACGGTGTGGATGGACACCATGGCCATCCCCGCCGACGCCCGCCACCCGGACTACGCTTACGCGCTGATCAACTTCATCATGCGCGCGCCGAACATGGCGGCGATCAGCAGCGCCACCGGCTACCCCACCTCCAGCGCCGCGGCGCGCCCGCTGGTGGCGGAAGACATGCGCAACAACCCGGACATCTACGTCGACGCGGCCACCTACGCGCGGCTGATTCCGGGCAAGGACATCCCGCAGCGCGACATGCGCGCGCGGATGCGCGCCTGGACCACCTTCAAGACCGCCACCGACTGAGTGCGTTCGCCGCTGCACCGGGGTGCGCCGGCGCGCGCCGGGCAGTAGAGTGGCGGGGTCCGCCCGTCCTTCGGCATCCGCTGAAGGGCGGGCGAGACGTCCCCGCAGTCCTTGAAGGAAACCACCCCATGCTGGCAGTCAGCACCCGCGAACACTGGATCGACACGCCCCTCGGCCGGCTCTTCAGCCAACGCTGGAGCCCGGAGCTGGCCGGGGAGGGCGCGCCCATCGTGCTGTTCCACGACTCGCTGGGCTGCGTGGCGTTGTGGCGCGACTTCCCCGAACAGCTGGCGCGGGCCACCGGGCGCGAAGTGATCGCCTACGACCGCCTGGGCTTCGGCCGTTCCGCCGCGCATCCGGGTTTGCTGGGGCCCGGCTTCGTCACCGAAGAGGCGCATGAAGGTTTCGCCGCGCTGCGCGAGCAGCTGGGTATCGGGCGTTTCGTCGCCTTCGGCCACAGCGTCGGCGGCGGCATGGCCGTGGGCTGCGCCGCCGCCTTTGGCGAGGCCTGCGAGGCGCTGGTGCTGGAGTCGGCCCAGGCCTTCGCCGAGGAGCGCACCCTGGACGGCATCCGCGCCGCCGAGCGGGATTTCGCCGCGCCCGGCCAACTGGAGCGCCTGGCCCGCTACCACGGCGACAAGGCCCACTGGGTGCTGCGCGCCTGGGTCGACACCTGGCTGTCGGCGGCCTTCGCTACCTGGAACCTCGACGCCGAGCTGGCGCGCCTGCGCTGCCCGCTGCTGAGCCTGCACGGCGAGCGCGACGAGTTCGGCTCGGCGCTGCACCCGGAGCGTTTCGTCACCCTGGCCGGCGGCCCGGCGGCGATGCAGCTGCTGTCTGCCTGCGGCCACGTTCCGCACCGGGAAAAGGCCGAGGACGTGCTCGCGGCGGTGCGCGCGTTTCTCGCCTAGCTCTCGACCGGAAAGCCCTGCCTAGACGCTGCAGGCCCCGCCAACCGTGGCCTGTAGCGAAAATAAGCGGAATGTTTCGACGGCCCTCGCAGTCTATTGCCTCAAGCGGAGCCGGCCGCCGGCCGGGCGTTGCCGCGAAAGGCCGTGGCGTCCCCTCGGGGCTGGCCACGGCGCCGAGGGCGCGCTGAGGCGAGGTCGATCATGCGCTGGATGACAGTACTGGTATGCGCCACCGCGCTGCTGCTCGGTGGCCAGGCAGACGCCGCCTCGACCGAGCAGAAGGCCGAAGCGGCGCAGAACAAGGCCGAGGTGCTCGAAGAGCAGGCGGCCGACAAGGGCGCCGCGGCCCCGGCCAAGGTCGCGCCCATCACTCCCAGCGAGGTACAGGCGGTGGACCCGGCCGGCGCGGCGCCGCTGGACGACCCCATCACCTGCCTGTCGCGTTCGATCTACTGGGAGGCCAAGGGCGCCTCGCGGGCGGACATGGAGGCGGTGGCCAGCGTGGTGATGAACCGGCTGGCCAGCAAGGCGTTCCCGAAGACCGTGTGTGCGGTGGTCAAGCAGGGCTCGGAGAAGAAGAGCTGCCAGTTCTCCTGGTGGTGCGACGGCCGTTCCGACCAGGTGGTGGAGGAGCAGCGCTACGACGTCTCCCGCGATGTCGCGCGCAAGGCACTGAACCGCCAGCTGCGCGACCGCACCGGCGGCGCCCTGTACTTCCACGACCGCCACGTCGCGCCGGCCTGGGCGCGGGAATACCTGCGCACCGCGCAGACCGAGCACTTCCTGTTCTACAGGCCGCGCCCCGAAGGCGAACCGGTGGCCGGGCGGCGCTGAGCGGGGCTCTGCGCCAGGCAGCAAAAACCCCGCCCGGAGGGGCTCCGGGCGGGGTTCGGGGATTGCCGCGACTCAGCCGCGGCTGGCTTTCCAGCGGCGGATGATGAGTTTCTCCAGCTCCACGGCGAGGAACACCAGCACGCCGATGCCCAGGGCCAGCAGCCAGCTGCTGAAGGGCAGGGCCACGGTGTGGAAGGCCGTCTGCATGAAGGGCACGTAGATCACGAAGCACTGCAGCAGCACCAGCGCCAGGGTCACGGTGAGCAGCGCCACGTTGCGCAGCAGCGCGCTGTTCAGCGAGAACTGGTCCTGCAGGCGGCAGTTGAACATGTAGGCCCACTGCGCGGTGACCAGGGTGTGCAGGATCATGGTGCGGATGTGGTCGGTGTCCTGGCCGTTGGCGATCATCCAGGCCTCCACCGCGAAGGCCGCCCCCGCGAGCAGGCCGCCGACGAACACCACGCGCCACACGGTGAAGGCGTTGAGGATCGACTCGCGCGCGTTGCGTGGCGCCCTGCGCATCATTCCCGGCTCGCCGGGCTCGAAGGCCAGGGCGAAGGACAGGGTGGTGGAGGTGGCCATGTTCATCCACAGGATCTGCAGCGGCGACAGCGGCACCACGGTGCCGGCGAGGATCGCCAGGACGATGATCAGCCCCTGCGCCAGGTTGGTCGGCAGGATGAACAGCACGGTTTTCTTCAGGTTGTCGTACACCCGGCGACCTTCGCGCACCGCGTTGGCGATGGTGGAGAAGTTGTCGTCGGTGAGCACCATGTCGGCGGCTTCCTTGGTCACCTCGGTGCCCTTGATGCCCATGGCGATGCCGACGTCGGCCTGTTTCAGCGCCGGGGCGTCGTTGACCCCGTCGCCGGTCATGCCCACCACCTGCTCGTTGGCCTGCAGGGCGCGGACCAGGCGCAGCTTGTGCTCGGGGCTGGTGCGGGCGAACACCGAGTACTGCATGGACAGGCTCTTGAGCTGGGCGTCGTCGGCCTGCTCCAGTTCCTGCCCGGTCATGGCCCGCAGGTCCTTGCCCATGCCGAGCATGCCGGCGATGGCGACGGCGGTGTCGGGGTGGTCGCCGGTGATCATCTTCACCTGGATGCCGGCCTGCCGGCACATGGCGATGGCGTCGATGGCCTCGGGGCGCGGCGGGTCCATCAGGCCGGCGACGCCGAGGAAGATCATGCCCTGGTTCAGGTCCTCATGGTCGATCTCCGGGCCGGCGCCGGGCGTGGGCCGGTAGGCGGCGGCGAGCATGCGCAGGCCCTGGCTGGCCACCAGGCTCATCTCGCGCTCCCAGTACGCGCGGTCCAGCGGCTCGGGGCCGGTGGCGCCCAGCTGCTGCTGGCACATGCGCAGCAGCACGTCGGGCGCGCCCTTCAGGTACACCAGGCTTTCGCCGTCGACGTCGCAGCGCCGGGCCATGTACTTGTAGGCGGAGTCGAAGGGAATCTTGCCGAAGCGGCGCACGTCCACCTCGTCCAGCGCGGCCTTGCGCGCCAGCACCTTGAGGGCGCCTTCGGTGGGCCCGCCGACCACGCTCCAGCGCCCTTCGTCGTTGCGTTGCAGGGTGCTGTCGTTGCAGATGTCGACGGCGCGGATGAAGGCCGCGAGGTTGGCGTGGGCGCTCCAGTCCAGCGCCTCGGTGGCGCCGGCCAGGGTGATGCGGCCCTTGGGCTCGTAGCTCTGGCCCTCGACGTTGAAGATGGTGTCGGCGCTGAGCACGCTCTTCACCGTCATCTCGTTCATGGTCAGGGTGCCGGTCTTGTCCGAGCAGATCACGCTCATGGCGCCCAGGGTTTCCACGGTCGGCAGCTTGCGGATGATCGCCTTGTTGCGCGCCATGCGCTGCACGCCGAGGGACAGGATGATCGAGACGATCGCCGGCAGGCCCTCGGGTACCGAGGCCACGGCCAGGCTGATCAGCGACAGCAGCAGCTCGCCGAACGGGTAGTCGTGCCAGAAGAAGCCGATGATGAACAACACCACCATCATGCCGATGATCAGCTGGAAGATGCGCTTGCCGAGCTGGGCGATCTGCCGCAGCAGCGGGGTCTCGTTCTCGTCGACGGTGGCGATCATCCGGTTGATCTTGCCCAGCTCGGTGGCCGCGCCGGTCTCGATCACCACGCCCTTGGCGTTGCCGGAACTGACGTTGGTGCCGGAGAAGCCGAGGTTGGTGCGGTCGGCCAGCAGAGCCTCCTGCTCGATGGCGTCGCTCTGCTTGGCCACGGTGAGCGATTCACCGGTGAGCATCGATTCTTCCACCTGCAGGTGGTGGATATCGAACAGGCGCACGTCGGCGGGCAGCTTGTCGCCGGGGCGCAGGGCGATGATGTCGCCGGGCACCAGCTCGCTGGCGTCGATCTCCATCTTCTGCCCGTTGCGCACCACGTGGGCGGTGCTGCTGAGCATGCCGCGCAGGGCGGCGAGGGATTTCTCGGCCTTGTTCTCCTGGAAGAAGCCGATGGAGGCGTTGATCACCGCCACCAGCAGGATCACCAGGGTGTCGGTCCAGTGGCCCATCAGCGCGGTGGCGACCGCGGCGGCCAGGAGGATGTAGATGAGCACGTCGTTGAAGTGGCGGGCGAAGCGCAGCCAGGCCGGGTCGGCGGCCTTGGCCGGCAAGGCGTTGGCGCCGTAGCGCAGCAGGCGGGCCTTGGCGTCCTCGGGGGCGAGGCCGTCGGCGCTGGTCTGCAGGTCGGCCATGGTCTGTTGCACGCTCTTGCGGTACCAGTGGCCAGCGCTGGCTGTCGCGGTGCGGGTGTCTTCGGGTTGCAGTGCTCCCATGGGGTTCTCCCGGCTCCTGCCAAGTGGGGGTAAGAGGGGCGGTCTTGAGCCTGTGCCAAGCGTAGACGCTGATCGACGGGGCAAGACTGCCTTATCTCAATGCCATGCCAGAAAGCGTGCCGGATGTCGTCTTCGAAGGCGTTCGAGGGGAATTGGTCCTGGTGAACGGGGCTTGAATGGCTCTTTCTGGAAGGCCAATTCCCGCGCATCATGGGCCACTGAATTTCCCCCGGAGAGTGGCATGTACCTGCCCGAGCATTTCCGCGAGACCCGCGTCGACGAGCTGCACCGCCTGATCCAGGCCCACCCGCTGGGCACGCTGGTGCACGCCAGCGGCGGCGCGCTGGACGCCGACCACATCCCCTTCGAGCTGCTGCCGGAAGAGGGCGCCCACGGCCTGCTGCGCGCCCACGTGGCGCGGGCCAACCCGCTGTGGCAGCACGCCGACGGCAGCGAGGTGCTGGTGGTGTTCCGCGGCGCCGAGCACTACATCTCGCCGAACTGGTACCCGAGCAAGCACCGCACCCACGAGCAGGTGCCGACCTGGAACTACCAGGTGGTGCATGTGCGCGGTACGCTGCGGGTGATCGACGAGGAGCGCTTCGTTCGCGGCCTGGTCGGGCGCCTGACCCGCACCCACGAGGCCGACGAAGCCAGGCCCTGGCGCATGAGTGACTCGACGCCCGAGTTCATCGCCGGGATGCTGGCGAAGATCGTCGGCATCGAGGTGGAAATCCAGGACATCGTCGGCAAGTCCAAGCTCAGCCAGAACAAGCAGGCCGAGGACGCCGCCGGCACCGCCACGCGCCTGGGCGAACTGGGCGCCGCCGAACTGGCCGGGGCGATGCGCGACCACCTGCCGTCCTGACGCGCGGGGGCTGGCCAGGGGCGAGCGGGCGGGCTAAGGTCGGCCCCTTCGCTGCACGGGAGCCCAGGATATGTCCATCGCACTGCTCATCATCGACGTCCAGCACGCCCTGTGCGGCGGCGCCGACGCCTGCTTCGACCACACCGGCGTGGTCGCTCGCATCAACAGCCTGAGTGAACGCGCCCGCGCCCTTGGCGTGCCGGTGATCTTCGTCCAGCACGAAGAGCCGGAGGGCGACTTCCGCTACGCCAGCGACGGCTGGCAGCTGGCCCCGGCGCTGCATGCCGAGGAGGGCGAGGCGCGGGTGCGCAAGACCACCCCGGACTCGTTCAACGGCACCGGGCTGGGCGCGCTGCTGCGCGAGCGCGGCATCACCGGCCTGGTGATCTGCGGCATGCAGACCGACTTCTGCGTCGACACCACGGTGCGCCGCGCCCTGGCCGAGGGCTACGACGTGGTGCTGGCGGCGGACGCCCACACCACGATGGACAGCGTGCTGAGCGCCGAGCAGATCATCGCCCACCACAATGACGTGTTCACCCGCATGAGCAGCTTCGCCCCGCGCCTGGACGTGCTGCCCAGCGCCGTGGTGGCCTTCGACTGAACCGTCGCCCATCACCGTACCCGCTGCTGGCCCGGTTCGCGAGCAAGCTCGCTCCTACGAAAAGCAACCGCAGAAGGTCGCTCTGGCCGGATGACGCCTGACTTCCCACGCACACCGAACTACTCCCTCTCACGCTTGCGGGAGAGGGCTGGGGAGAGGGCGCGGCGCCAACCCGAAGCACCGTAGCCACCGACCTGCTCCACCCTTGTAGGAGCGAGCTTGCTCGCGAACACCTCGCTGCGGATCTCAATCGCGCGGCACCCGGCCTTGAGACCGCCGCGCGTCCGGACCACCGGCCAGCACCCTTCACCGGGGGTAAGGTGAAGAGACCCGTGGCGCGCCCGATGTGCGGGCGGGCGCCGGGTCGGAGGGCGGTCGGATGCTCAGGCGAACCGGGAGCGCGGCCAGGTGGCCGCTGGGCTGCCTGCTGCTGGCGGCGTTGCTCGCGCTGGCGGCCTGCGCCGGCCGGCACCCGGCCCCGGTCGCGCCGGCGCCGGTGACCCCGGCGACCTGGGAGCAGGTCGATCGCGACCTGGCCGCCGCCTCCATGGCCGCCAGCGACAAGGCCGAGGAATACGCGCAGAACGCCATGGAAAGCTGGATGGACCTGGTCTACCAGCGCACCGACAGCGACTTCATCCCCTGGTTCTCCGGCTACTGGACCCAGCAGTTCCTCGGCATCCGCGTGGCCTGGTACAAGCTCGGCGACAGCGAGAAGTCGCCGGCGGTGAACCGCCTGGCGGTCTACCTCCAGGAGCAGTACCAGCGCCGCGTGCTGGCCCCGGTGGCCAAGCAGATCGACCCCGACGCCGTGATGGAATCCGCCACCCGTTACTACCTGCAGAACCTCGCCGGCGAGGTCGACGCGATGCCCGAACGCCTGGGCGTGCCCCGCGCGCAGCTGGACCAGCGCCTGCAGGCCATCCCGGTCATCGCCCTGGGCCCGCCGCCGGCCCGCGACGCCTCGCTGTACCAGCTGCTGCGCGCGCGCAAGCCGCAGGAGTTGCCGGCCTACCAGGCGCTGATCGCGCAGATCCACGACACCGGCGCGCGCACCGGAGTGGACGTGGAGTCGCCGGACACCGGCGTTTCCGCCGTGGCCAAGCGCACCAGCGAAAAACTCCTGAACGAGGTCACCGTCAGCGGCGCGGTGGGCGCCATCGCCTCGGCGGTGGGCAAGGTCGCCGGCGCCGCGCTGTCGCTGGCCAGCACCGGCTTCACCGCCTTCTCCCGCGACCGCGACCGCCCGCAACTGGAAGCGCAGCTGCGCAAGGACCTCAACGAGGCCTTCGACCAGCACTGGCTGGCGCTGATGGGCAACGGCCAGAGCGGCGTACTGGCCGGCGTGCACTATATGTCGACCCAGGTGGAAGCCGGGGTCGCTGGCGCCGGGGCCACGCCGGGCGGGCAGTGACGGACGCTGCGGGGCGCGCCGGGAACGGGTAGATTAGGCCGATTCCCCCCCAGCTCCCGGAGCGTCCATGCCTTCAGCAATACCCGCCAGGTTCCTGCCCAGCCTCGATTCCATCGTCGCCGCCCACGCTGAGCTGCGCGCCGCGCGGCCGTTGGTGCAGTGCCTGACCAACGTGGTGTCGGCGAACTTCATGGCCAACGTGCTGTTGGCCGCCGGGGCGTCACCGGCGATGGTCGACAACCCGGAGGAGGCCGCCGGCTTCGCGCGGGTGGCCGGGGCGGTGCTGGTCAACCTGGGCACGCCCACCAGCGCCCAGGTCGAGGGCATGCGCCAGGCGGTGCGGGCGGCCGCCGCCCACGGCACACCCTGGGTGCTCGACCCGATCGGCGCCGGCGGTTTGCCGTGGCGCGGCGGGGTCGCCGCCGAGCTGCTGCAGCAGCGGCCGGCGGTGGTGCGTGGCAACGCCTCGGAGATCATCGGCCTGGCCGGGCTGGGGCAGGGCGCGCCGGGCTTCGACAGCTCCGACGACCCGGCCCGCGCGGTGCCGGCGGCGGTGGAGCTGCTGCGTCATTGCCAGGCGGTGTCCGCGTCCGGGGCGGTGGACCACCTGCTGGGCTGGGTCGGCGAGTCCGCCGAAAGCGCCGTGCCGCGCCTGTTGCGCATCGGCGGCGGAAGCGCCTGGCTGCCGCGGGTGACGGCTTCCGGCTGCGCCCTGGGCGCGCTGGTCGGCGCCTACGCGGCGGTGGCGGTGGACGCCTTCACCGCGCTGGCCGCCGCCCACGTGCACTTCGCCGTGGCCTCGGAGGTCGCCGAGGCGGCGAGTCGCGGGCCGGGCTCCTTCGCCGTGGCCTTCATCGACGCGCTGGACGCCGTGGACGCCGACCTGCTGCGCCAGCGCGCGCGGCTGATGGCGGTGCAGTCCAGCGCCTGAGGCTCAGCCCCGCGCGTCGTGGCGGTACAACCAGAACAGCGGCGGCAGGAGCAGGGCGAGGGCGCCCAGGTCGACCCACAGGTGCGTGTGGATGCCGCGTTGCAGCGACACCGCGATGTCCTGCGGCGCCCACAACAGGATGCCGGCCGCGAGCCAGGCCCAGGCCGCCGGCTGGCGGGTGCGCGCGCCGAGCCAGGTGAGCGCGCCCAGGTACACCGCGTAGGCCTGCAGGGTGGCGCCGAACAGGGCGATCCACCACAACTGCAGCGGCCGCGAGGGCGGCGCCACGCCGGCGAAGGCGGCCTCGATGCCACGGTGGTAGGGCTCGAAGACGGTGGCGTCGCCCAGCCAGGTCAGCGTCAGGCCGACCAGTAGGTGGACCACGGCGGCGGCGTAGAGCCAGCGCACCAGCCAGGGGCGCAACGAAGAAGCGGCGGCGGAGGGCATCCAGGGGGCTCCGGTCTGAAGGTTGCACAGCTTGTATACGACGCCGGCCCCGGCGTCGAGCGGCGCGGCCTCTGGCACGGGCTTTCCTAGGTTTTTTCCCAGGCAAATCCTAGGAATACAACTACAGTCAGTGGAGTTGACCCGTTCCACCCAGGGCGCGTGGCACTCGTTTTCCCGCCGGGCGCGCGCCTGCCGAGGGACCTTCCGTTCACGCGCCTGCCATCAGGGAGGTGGCTCCACTTGTTCGCATCGACCCTGGCCGTGCCCGGCCTGCCCGACAGACAGGCCGGCATGCGCGTCGGCGGCCTCTACTGGCTGACCTGCGAGACGCAGGAAACCGCCGACCGTCTGTGCCGCCAGGTGCTGGCCGCGCAGCCGGTGGCGACGCGCGCGGTGCTGGTGAACGCTGCCGGCGCGGCGCGCGAACTGGTGGCGAGCATTCCCGAAAACCAGGGCCCCGGCCGCCTCGGCCTGTTCGACCTGAAGCCGCGACCGCCGGTGCGACTGATCCAGGCGCTGAACAAGGATGTGCCTCGGGTACGCGGCGGCGACGACGCGCTCTGGGTGATCCGCGTATCGCTCAAGGACTGGGACGAGATGGTCGCCGAGTCCCTGGCCAACTGGTGCCGCCGCGCCCAGGCCTGGCTGGCGGCGGTGCGCAGCACCCTGCTGGTGGTCGGCGACCAGCCGCCGCCGGCGCTGTTCGACATGCTGCTGCGCTACAACGACTGCGTGTCCGGTGTCGGGCAGATCTACATCGCCCAGGGCGCACGGCACCTGCTGCAACATTTCTGGAGCAACGAGGCCGGGGTCAACGGCCCGCGCGACTTCCTGCTGCCGCGCGAAGGCGAGGGCCTGCGCGCCGAGGAAGCCCCCGAGGTGGACAGCGCGCCACCCACCGCCGACGACCAGCGCCAGGTGCTGGCCCAGGCCGACGCCCTTGGCGGCGAAGCGCCGCCCACCGCGCAATGGCAGGTGTTCGGCGACGACCAGGCGCTGCTCGACGAGGCCCTGCAGGCGCAGGTGGCCACCGTCGTCTTCGCCCTCGGCAGCAGCGACGAGGTGCCGGCGCTGGCCGGCGACCTGCACCGCCTGCGCAAGCACTGCGGGCGCTCGCTCAAGCTGGTGGTGCGGGAGATGCTGCCGAGCCTGCGGCAGAACGACGAACAGCTGCTGCTGGCCAATGGCGCCAACCTGATAGTGCCGGCCGGCACGCCTTTCCTGCGCTTCCTCACCCTGCTGCGCTCGGTCCAGGGTCACCGCTGGCGCCGCGACCTGGCGGCCGAGCCCTCGGCGGTGCTGCAGCGCCTGCGGCCGCTGGAGGTGCGCGGCAGCCTGTCGCCACGGGCCTTCGCCGCAGCGGTGAAGAAGATGACCGATAACACCGCCGGTACCGAGGTGCGCAACCAGTTGCTGCGCTTGCAACCGCTGCCGGCGCTGGACGCCGAGCAGGTGCTGGCCGAGCTGGTGCTGCGGCGCAACGGCGATATCACCTGCGTCGCCGGTGGGCGCCTGTACCTGTTCCTGTTCGCCTGCAGTGCCTCGGCCATCGAGCCGGCGTTGCGCAACGTGCTGCGCCTGCCGTGGCAGGAGGTGCTGGCCGGCTACGAGACGGTCACGCCCTACAGCGTGCTGCCCGGCGCCGAGTTCCAGTCCGACAGCATCCCGACGGCCCCGGCGCTGGCCACCGACCCGCAGCGCGCGGCGGCCGACAACGAGGTGTTCCAGGCCCTGCGGCCGCAGCCGGCGAGCCTGGCCAGCCTGGGAGCGCGGCCATGACCCAGCAGGCGCTGCTCTGGGTGATTGCCCTGACCGCGCTGCTCACCGCGCCGGCGGCGATGCTGCTGTTCGCCGTGCTCCAGCGTCTGGCGCCGTGGCTGCGCCGGCAGTTGCCGCTGCGCCACCTGGTCGGGCGTGGTTGGCGCAAGGTGCGCCGCAACGAAGAAGAGGAAGACCCCGAGGAGCCGCTGCATGAGTGAAGCCTTGGCCTCGCGGCGGGTATGGCAGTGGCCCGAGCTGGGGCTGTGGAACCTGTATTTCCTCGCCAAGTTCATGTTGCTGTGGATGGGCCTGCTGGACTTCCACGCCTTGCTCAACCTGCTGTTCGCCACCGGCCTGCTGCTGCCGCTGCCGGGTGTCTGGCTGCCGCGCCTGCGTCAGGTGATCGCGGTGCCGCTGGGCGTGGCGCTGTTCTACAAGGACACCTGGTACCCGCCGTTCCGCCGGCTGTTCGAGCAGTCCGAGGTGCTGGCCTTCAGCTGGGAATACGTGGCCGACCTGCTCAGCCGCTTCGTCAACTGGGACGTGATCGGCGTGGTCTTCGCGCTGATCCTCGGCTACCTGTTTATCGCCCCCTGGCTGCGCCTGACCCTGCTCAACGTGGCGCTGCTGCTGTGGGTGTACCTGGCCGGCGCGCTGCCGGCGTTCAACGTCGGCCCGGTGCAGGTGGCCAGCGCCGACGGGGCACAGGCCGGTGGCGGGCAGGTGGCCGAGAGCAACGCCATCGACGCCTTCGTCGACCAGTTCTACCGCGACCAGGCCGGCAAGATGACGCGCTTCCCCGGACGCAACGACAAGGGCGAGCCGTTCGACCTGCTGGTGCTCAACGTCTGCTCGCTGGCCTGGGACGACCTAGAGGACGCCGGCATGCGCGACAACGCGCTGTTCCGGCGGATGAACATCGTCTTCGACAACTTCAACTCGGCCACCTCCTACAGCGGCCCGGCGGCCATCCGCATGCTCCGCGCCAGCTGCGGGCAGCCGCGCCACGTGCAGTTGTACGAGGCGGCGAACGAGCAGTGCATGCTCTTCGACAACCTCGCCAAGCTCGGCTACAGCCCCGAGCTGATGCTCAACCACAACGGCCCGATCACCCGCAAATACCTGACCTTCCTCGCCGGCCAGCACCTGCCGCAGCGGCTGATGGACAGCGACGACTTCCCGGCCGCGCTCAAGGCCTACGACGGCGCCAACATCGCCCGCGACCTCGACGTGCTGCATGCCTGGTGGGAACACCGGGTGAAGGAGCAGAAGCCGGCGATCTCGCTGTTCTACAACACCATCACCCTGCACGACGGCAACCGCATCACCAACCCCGACGGCAGCACCCGGCGCGCCTCGTTCCAGGAACGCGCGAAGACCTTCCTCGGCGACATGGAAAGCTTCATCGACCTGCTGCACAAGAGCGGCCGGCGCGTGGCCCTGGTGCTGGTGCCCGAGCACGGCGCGGCGGTGCACGGCGACCGCATGCAGATTTCCGGCATGCGCGAGATTCCGTCGCGCTCGATCACCCATGTGCCGGTGGGCATCAAGCTGATCAACATGGGCGAGGACAACAACCGGGGGCCGCTGCACGTCACCACCCCGGCCAGCTACCTGGCGCTCTCCGAGCTGGTCGCGCGGCTCTATGGCCAGCAGGGCGGGGCGCTCGACCTGGCGGCACTGACCCACGACCTGCCGAGCACCGCGGCGGTCTCGGAGAACTCCGATTCGGCGGTGGTGGAATACCAGGGGCTGCCCTACGTGCGGCTCAAGGGGCAGTCGCAGTGGATGCCGTATCCGAAATGACAGTGCCAAGGAGCAAGCATGGAACCCGATGACCGCCAGCGGCGCAGCGACGACATCGCCCAGTTGAAAACCCGGCTGGGCGACGAGGGCCTGCATTACCACGACATCAGCCGCGAGTCGGAGCTGCACGCGATCTGCCGGCGCTGGCCGCTGCTGGCCGAGACCGAGGGCGTCGCCGGCCCCCACGGGCCCGGTCAGGCCCAGGCCGACCGGCAGGCGCAGCGCGTATGACGGTACTGGCGCTGAGCGGTCTGCGCGGCGGCGTCGGCACCACCTCGATGGTAGCCGCGCTGGGTTTCGCCCTGCGCCTGCTGGGCGAGCGCGTGCTGCTGCTCGACCTGTGCCCGCGCAACCTGCTGCGCCTGCATTGCAACCTGGCGCTGGAGGCGCCCGAAGGCTGGGCTCGCGCCGAGCTGGACGGCGGCGCCTGGAGCGAGCCGTTGCTGCAGGTGGTCGGCGAACTCTACCTGCTGCCCCACGGCCGCCTCGGCGGCGTCGAACTGGCCGCGCTGAACCAGCGCGTGCAGGCGGCTGCGGACTTCTGGCCGCAGCGCCTGCAACAGCTGCGCCGACACTTCGACTGGATTCTGCTGGACCTGCCGGCCGCGCTGCCGGGCCAGAGCGCGCCGGCGCTGGGCGAGGAGGTGCGGCGCCTGCGGGTGATCGAGGCGGACGCGGCCTGCCATGCGCTGCTCAGCCTGGAAGGCGAGGGCGAGGGGCCCTTGCTGCTGAACCGCTTCGACCCGATCAGCCAGTTGCAGCGCGACCTCCTGCTGCTCTGGCGCGAGCGCCTGGACGGGCGCCTGGCGCCGCAGGTGGTGCACCGCGACGAGGCGATGGCCGGCGCGCTGGCCTGGAAGAGCCCGCTGGGCTACTACGCCGGCGACTCGCTGGCGGCCCAGGATGTGCGCAGCCTGGCCACCTGGTGCATGGCGCAATGGGGCGCGGCGCGATGAACGCCGCGCGGGTGGGCTCCTACCGCGACTACCGGCGGCGCGGCGCGCGGCGCTTCACCGCCGCCGTGCTCAGCGCCGCGCTGGCCCTGGCCTGGGTGCTGCTGCGCCTGGACTCGCCACAGTGGCAGCGGGTGCTACGCCATCGCCGGGAGTTCTACCCGCAGCTGGCGGGCAAGCGGCCGACCCTCGGCGACCTGCTGCGCGGCACGATCCAGACCCTCTGGCTGCTGCTGGTGCGGCCGCCGCGCCCGCAGCGCGGCGCCGATGTCGGCCGTGGCGCGGCGGTGCGCACCTTGCGCCGTGGCGGCGGCTGGCTGGCGGCGCGGGT
>NZ_JARJLT010000279.1 GCF_029335315.1 Pseudomonas citronellolis | reverse complement strand
CCTGGCGCCGTGCCAGCCCGGTTCGCGAGCAAGCTCGCTCCTGCCAAGAGCCGCCTGTAGCCCTTAGCCGGAGTTTCCATGCACATCCCCAGCGCCATCCAGCTGCACAAGGCCTCGCGCACCCTCACCCTGAAGTACGGCGAGCAGGCCTACGACCTCTCCGCCGAGTTCCTCCGCGTGCACTCGCCCTCGGCCGAGGTGCAGGGCCACGGCAACCCGATCCTCCAGGTCGGCAAGATCAAGGTCGCCCTGGTCGGCCTGGAACCGGCCGGGCAGTACGCGCTCAAGCTGACCTTCGACGACGGCCACGACAGCGGCCTGTACAGCTGGGACTACCTCTACCAGCTGTGCACCCGCAAGGACCAGCTGTGGGCCGAATACCTCGCCGAGCTGGCCGCCGCCGGCAAGTCCCGCGACCCCGACGAGTCCGTCGTGCGCCTGATGCTCTGACCCACCTTTGCGCCGGTTTACCGGCCCCCGCCCGCGCCCGCATCCTCCCGCCCCCGATCAGGGCACGTCATTTGCAACATTCGCCCTGCACACTGGCTGTCGCGTGCTGCCTGTGTTCGAGGTGCGGAAGGGCGAGCGCTCTAGGGCGCGTTTTCTAATCTTCCACGGCATACTCGGGCGCACGGACCCACGCTGCACCAGCTTGCGCGGCGGGTGAATCTCGGGTAACCAAGTCAGTGCAACTTCGTTGCGGACGCGGTCCCTGGAACCCCAACGATGCCGCCAAGTGTTGACATGCGTGGAGCCTGCTCCACGTTCCGCTAACCCGAGCAATGCTTGGCGCGTCACCCAGGTGCAGCCCCGCCAGTATTGGACTCAGGACAATGGAGCGTCGCCGATGCCAGAAAAGAAGAACAACGATCTGTCCCAGCAAGCCGCGGAAAACACCCTGAACCTCAACCCGGTGATAGGGATTCGCGGCAAGGATCTGCTCTCCACTGCCCGTATGGTGCTGCTGCAGGCGCTCAAGCAGCCCTTTCACAGTGTCAAACACGTCGGCCATTTCGGCCTGGAGCTGAAGAATGTCCTGCTCGGCACTTCGGAACTGCGTCCTTCGGACGACGACCGCCGCTTCGCCGACCCGGCCTGGAGCCAGAACCCGCTGTACCGCCGCTACCTGCAGACCTACCTGGCCTGGCGCAAGGAACTGCACGAGTGGATCGGCAACAGCGAGCTGTCGGCGCAGGACATCAACCGCGGCCAGTTCGTCATCAACCTGATGACCGAAGCCATGGCGCCGACCAATACCCTGGGCAACCCGGCCGCGGTCAAACGCTTCTTCGAGACCGGCGGCAAGAGCCTGCTCGACGGCTTGAGCCACCTGGCCAAGGACCTGGTGAACAACGGCGGCATGCCCAGCCAGGTCAACATGGACGCCTTCGAGGTCGGCAAGAACCTGGCCCTGACCGAAGGCGCCGTGGTGTTCCGCAACGACGTGCTGGAACTGATCCAGTACCGGCCGATCACCGAGAGCGTGCATGAGCGCCCGCTGCTGGTGGTGCCGCCGCAGATCAACAAGTTCTACGTCTTCGACCTGTCGCCGGAGAAGAGCCTGGCGCGCTTCAGCCTGCGCAACCAGGTGCAGACCTTCATCGTCAGCTGGCGCAACCCGACCAAGGCCCAACGCGAGTGGGGCCTGACCACCTACATCGAAGCGCTCAAGGAAGCCATCGACGTGGTCCTGGCCATCACCGGCAGCAAGGACCTGAACATGCTCGGCGCCTGCTCCGGCGGCATCACCACCGTCACCCTGCTCGGCCACTACGCGGCCCTGGGCGAGGAAAAGGTGCACGCCTTCACCCAGATGGTCAGCGTACTCGACTTCGAGCTGGACACCACCGTCGCCCTGTTCGCCGACGAGAAGACCCTGGAGGCCGCCAAGCGCCGCTCCTACCAGTCCGGCGTGCTGGAAGGCCGCGACATGGCCAAGGTGTTCGCCTGGATGCGCCCCAACGACCTGATCTGGAACTACTGGGTCAACAACTACCTGCTGGGCAACGAGCCGCCGGCCTTCGACATCCTGTTCTGGAACAACGACACCACGCGCCTGCCGGCCGCCCTGCACGGCGAACTGGTGGAGATGTTCAAGACCAACCCGCTGACCCGCGCCGGCGCGCTGGAAGTGGGCGGCACGCCGATTGACCTGAAGCAGGTCACCTGCGATTTCTACTGCGTGGCCGGCCTGAACGACCACATCACCCCCTGGGAAGCCTGTTATCGTTCGGCACGCCTGCTCGGCGGCAAGTGCGAGTTCATCCTGTCCAACAGCGGGCACATCCAGAGCATCCTCAACCCGCCGGGCAACCCCAAGGCGCGCTTCATGACCGGTCCGGACCTCTCCGCCGACCCGAAGACCTGGCAGGAGAATTCGAGCAAGCACGCCGACTCCTGGTGGCTGCACTGGCAGCAGTGGCTGGCCGAGCGCGCCGGCAAGCTGAAAAAGGCGCCGACCGCCCTGGGCAGCAAGGCCCACCCGGCCGGTGAAGCATCCCCCGGCACCTACGTACACGAACGATGAAGACAGAATCGCTACCCGAAGAAGTCTCCGCCGAGCAGGAGGCAGCGGCCCAGCCGCTGCCCGGGCAGGCGGTCGCGCGCAAGGCGCGCAAGGCTCGCGGCGCCGCGCCGCAGCCGGGCACCCAGGCCGAAGAGACCCAGGCGCGGATCCTCGCGCCGCAGCCCTTCGTGTTCCGCACCATCGACCTCGACGGGCAGACCATCCGCACCGCCGTGCGCCCGGGCAAGGCGCACATGACGCCGCTGCTGATCTTCAACGGCATCGGCGCCAACCTGGAGCTGGTGTTCCCCTTCGTCGCGGCGCTGGACCCGGACCTGGAGGTGATCGCCTTCGACGTGCCCGGGGTCGGCGGCTCGTCGACGCCGAGCACGCCGTACCGCTTCCCCGGCCTGGCGAAGCTGGCGGCGCGCATGCTCGACTACCTCGACTACGGCCAGGTCACCGCCATCGGCGTGTCCTGGGGCGGGGCCCTGGCCCAGCAGTTCGCCCACGACTATCCGGAACGCTGCAAGAAGCTGATCCTCGCCGCCACCGCGGCGGGGGCGGTGATGGTGCCGGGCAAGCCCAAGGTGCTCTGGCGCATGGCCAGCCCGCGGCGCTACATCCAGCCGTCCTATGGCGCGCACATCGCCCCGGACATCTACGGCGGCGCGTTCCGCCGCGACCCCAAGCTGGCCATGGCGTTCGCCGCCAAGGTGCGATCCTCGGGCAAGCTCGGCTACTACTGGCAGCTGTTCGCCGGCCTGGGCTGGACCAGCATCCACTGGCTGCACCACATCCAGCAGCCGACCCTGGTACTGGCCGGCGACGACGACCCGATCATTCCGCTGGTGAACATGCGCCTGCTGGCCTGGCGCATCCCCAACGCCGAGCTGCACGTGATCGACGACGGCCACCTGTTCCTGGTGACCCGCGCCGAGACGGTGGCGCCGATCATCATGAAATTCCTCGCCGAGGAACGGCAGCGCGCGATCATGCACCCGCGCCTGTTCTCCCCCAAGGCCGGCTGACCCCCGGCCCGCGTCATCGCCTCGCAATAGTGCACGTTCATCCTGGCTGACCGGCACGCGTGCCGATTCGTGCCTATGCTTCAGCCCTTGCGCGCGTCAGGAACGCGCCTGCGCGGATTCTGGTACGGGCCTTGCTGCGCCCGATTGACGACGGTTCTTTTCCCAGGGAGAGCTGCACATGCGAGAGAATTCCAGCGCCGGCAGGCCGCCGGCACCCGCCGACTACATGAATGCCAAGAGCGCCATGGTCGGGCTGCGCGGCAAGGACATGCTGTCCACCCTGCGCCTGCTGGCCGCCCAGGGCGTGCGCCGACCGCTGCACAGCGCGCGCCACCTGGCGGCCTTCGGCAAGCAGATGGGCCACGTGCTGCTGGGCGACTCGCCGCTGCAGCCCAACCCCCAGGACGCCCGCTTCCAGGACCCCTCCTGGCGCCTCAACCCCTTCTACCGACGCACCCTGCAGGCCTACCTGGCCTGGCAGCAGCAGTTGCTGGCGTGGATCGACGAGAGCGACCTGGACGCCGACGACCGCGCCCGCGCGCGCTTCGTGCTGTCGCTGTTCGCCGACGCCATGGCGCCGACCAACAGCCTGATCAACCCGCTGGCGGTGAAGGAACTGTTCAATACCGGCGGGCAGAGCCTGCTCAAGGGCGGCCGCCACCTGCTCGACGACCTGATGAACAACGGCGGCATGCCCAGCCAGGTCAACAAGCACGCCTTCGAGGTCGGCCGCAACCTGGCCACCACCCCCGGCGCCGTGGTGTTCCGCAGCGAGATGCTCGAACTGATCCAGTACAAGCCGCTGGGCGAGCACCTGCACGCCAAGCCCCTGCTGATCGTCCCGCCGCAGATCAACAAGTACTACATCTTCGACCTGTCGGCGGAGAAGAGCTTCGTCCAGTACGCCCTGAAGAACAATATCCAGGTGTTCATGGTCAGCTGGCGCAACCCCGACGCGCGCCACCGCGAGTGGGGCCTGTCGACCTACGTGAAGGCCCTCGACGAGGCCATCGAGGTGGCCCGCTCGATCAGCGGCAGTCGCAGCGTCAACCTGATGGGCGCCTGCTCCGGCGGCCTGACCATCGCCGCGCTGCAAGGCCACCTGCAGGCGCGCCGGCAGTTGCGCAAGATCAGCAGCGCCACCTACCTGGTGAGCCTGCTGGACAGCCAGGTGGAAACCCCGGCGGCGCTGTTCGCCGACGAACAGACGCTGGAAAGCACCAAGCGCCGCTCCTACCAGCACGGCGTGCTGGAGGGCAAGGACATGGCCAAGGTGTTCGCCTGGATGCGCCCCAACGACCTGGTGTGGAACTACTGGGTCAACAACTACCTGCTGGGCAAGCTGCCGCCGGCCTTCGACATCCTCTACTGGAACAACGACAACACCCGCCTGCCGGCCGCGCTGCACGGCGACTTCCTCGACTTCTTCAAGCACAACCCGCTGGCCCGGCCAGGGGCCATGGAAGTCTGCGGCACGCCCATCGACCTGAAGAAGGTGGCGGTGGACAACTTCCACGTCGCCGGCATCACCGACCACATCACGCCCTGGGACGCCGTGTACCGCTCGGCGCTGCTGCTGGGCGGCGACAGCCGCTTCGTGCTGTCCAACAGCGGGCACATCCAGAGCATCCTCAACCCGCCGGGCAACCCCAAGGCCTGCTACTTCGAGAACGGCAAGCTCAGCTCCGACCCACGCGCCTGGTATTACGACACCCAGCGCCAGGAAGGCAGCTGGTGGCCGCTGTGGCTGCAGTGGCTGCAGGAGCGCTCCGGCGAGCGTCGGCCGGTACACTTCGAACTGGGCAACGCGGAATACCCGCCGATGGAAGCGGCGCCGGGCACCTACGTGCACGAGCGCTGAGCAACCCTTGCGCACCGGCACCCCGTAGGATGGCTGGAGCGAGGCGATACCCATCACCGCCACAGCATGGGCTTCGCAAACCCAACCCATCCTACGAAAGGCACCCCGGCGTACCGGGGTGTTCTTCGTAGGTAGGGAGCCCCTCACGCTTTCGAGGGACTGGCCGCCACTCCCCGCCCCACGCTATCGTCGAACTCCCCGAGGCAAGAACCAGCACACGGATGAAAACCCGCGACCGAATCCTCGAGTGCGCCCTGCTCCTGTTCAACCAGGAAGGCGAACCCAACGTCTCCACCCTGGAGATCGCCACCGAGCTGGGCATCAGCCCGGGCAACCTGTATTACCACTTCCACGGCAAGGAGCCGTTGGTGCTGGCCCTGTTCGCGCGCTTCGAGGAAGAGCTGCAGCCGCTGCTCGATCCACCCGCCGACGCGCGCCTGGGCGCCGAGGACTACTGGCTGTTCCTGCACCTGATCGTCGAGCGCCTGGCCCACTACCGCTTCCTCTTCCAGGACCTGTCGAACCTCGCCGGGCGCCTGCCCAAGCTGGCCCGCGGCATCCGCAACTGGCTCAACGCGCTCAAGCGCACCCTCGCCGCCCTGCTCGCCCGGCTCAAGGCCGAAGGCGAGCTGACCAGCGACACCGAGTCGCTCGGCCAACTGGTCGAGCAGATCACCCTGACCCTGCTGTTCTCCCTCGACTACCAGCGCATCCTCGGCCGCGAAGGCGAGATCCGCCTGGTGGTCTACCAGGTGATGATGCTGGTGGCGCCGCACCTGCGCGGCGAGTCACGACTGGCCGCCGAGCGCCTGGCACAGCGCTACCTGGCCAGCTGAGGCAGGCCGGAGGTTTCTTCCACGCCAATAAAAACGCCCGGCACGAGGCCGGGCGTCGGGTTCCGCGACAGCCGTATCAGGCCTGGGTCGACGGCGTCGCCGCAGTGGCTGCCGGAGCGACGGCGGCCGGAGCCGGAGTCGGTGCCGGAGCAGGCGCTGCAGCCGCTACCGGAGCCGGAGCTGCCGGTTTCGCCGCCTTGGGCGCCGCGGGCTTTTTCACCGCCGGTTTCTTCGCTGCCGCCGGCTTGGCCGCTGCCGGTTTGGCTGCCGCAGGCTTGGCCGCCGGTTTCGCTGCCGGTTTTGCCGCCGGCTTGGCGGCAGCTTTGGCGGCGGGCTTCGCTGCCGGCTTGGCTGCCGGCTTGGCCGCCGGTTTCGCCGCAGGCTTGGCGGCGGCGGCCTTGGCTGCCGGCTTGGCAGCGGGTTTGGCGGCAGGCTTCGCCGCGGCTGCCTTGGCCGCCGGTTTCGCCGCTGCCTTGGCTGCCGGCTTGGCCACCGATTTGACGCTGACGCCGGTGAGTTTCTCGATCTGCTTGGTCAGGGTCTCGACCTTGCTGTGCAACTCCTTCACCTCGTTGCGGCTCGGCACGCCGAGACGCGAGATGGCGCTGTTCAGGCGCTTGTCGAAGGCCTCTTCCAGCTCGCCCCATTTGCCGAGCGCGCGATCCTTCACCTCATCGACCTTGGAACGGGCCGAGCGGGCGGAAGACTTCACCGCGCCAACGGACTTGTCGACTTCGGATTTGGCCTGCTTCTCGGCCTTTTCACCGTCCTTGACCAGGGTCTCGAACAGCTTGCT
Organism: Pseudomonas citronellolis; assembly: GCF_029335315.1. GTDB lineage: Bacteria > Pseudomonadota > Gammaproteobacteria > Pseudomonadales > Pseudomonadaceae > Pseudomonas > Pseudomonas citronellolis_A. The sequence continues at coordinate 9,411 of NZ_JARJLT010000279.1, read as the reverse complement.
GCCGTCATTGCTGACCTTCGAATAGGCCCCCAGACCAGCCAACCAGATCTGCCGGGAGTACTTCTCGATCTCGCCGACCCAACCTGACTCTTTTTTATCGGTAGTTTTCTTGCCAGCCATCCCGCTCTCCTCAATGAGTTTTCGCGACGCGCTCGAGCACCGAGCTCAGCTCATCAAGCTTAGCAGAGAGCGCTTCGACATCCTGCCGCGACGGGATGCCAATGCGATTCAGCGCGGAGGCCACACGGCTGTCGAAAGCCTTCTCGACCTTGTCCAGCTGCACCTCGAACTTGTCCTTCACCAGCGACACGCCGCTCTTGACGCTGTCGTTGGCCGATTCGACCTGCTCGGTCACCAGCTTGCGGCCCTTGGTCTCGACGCCTTCGCCGGCCTTGACCAGGTCCTTGAAGTACTCGCTGCCTTCGGCGCCGACGCGCGCATAGGCGCCCAGGCCGGCCAGCCAGATCTGGCGGGCGTAGTGCTTGACGTCGGTGATCAGGGAAAACTCGCTGACGGCTTTCTCGACTTTCTTCTTGCTGGCGACTTTGGCCATGGTGGTGTCCTCACACTGTGTTATCGGGGTTCCGAAGACGCCCGCAACGTTGCGAGCTTGAGTGCAAGGTATCGAGGAAAATTAGAAAACACATACCAGCCGCCGGACCCCGCGACTTCACCGACTCACGACCTGTAGGAGCGAGCTTGCTCGCGAACCCTTCGGCGCCCATTCCAACCCCGTCATCCCCGCGAACGCGGGGAACCGGAGACGCTGGGCTCCCGCGTTCGCGGGAGTGACGGTCGTGGCATGCGTGTCAACCGCGGTGCTGGGTATCGCTTCGCTCAACCCATCCTACGACGGCACCTCCGCTACGGCGCGATCAGCCCAGCGCATTGTCCAGCGCGCGCTCGATCTCGCCCTTGAGCATGCCGCCCATGGCCGACAGCAGCAGGCCCAGCTTGACCTCCACCGCCACTAGGTCGTCGCCGACCTCGATGCGGCCGTCGACGCCACTGCGCTTGAAGGTCAGGGTGTCGCCTTGCCACGCGTAGCTCACGCCGTGCTCGCGGGCCAGCTTGTCGGCCAGCTTCTGGGCCTTCTCGCGGGCGGCTTCGCGGCCGAGGGAATGGGAACGTTCGACGTGGATGCGGGACATGGGCGACTCCGGAATGACAGACCCATTGATGATACGCGGCACGACGTTTCGCCGCACCCCACGCCCCGGGGCGGCGTTTTCCCCACATCCTGTTAGAATGGCCGCCACTGACTTCCAGGGTATAAACGCCATGAGCGAGCCGCGCAAACCCGCCGGGGACCAGGGCCCCGCCGACCCCACCACGCACTTCGGCTACAAGACCGTGCGCGAGAGCGAGAAGGCCGAGAAGGTCGCCGAGGTCTTCCACTCGGTCGCCGCCAAGTACGACCTGATGAACGACTTGATGTCCGGCGGCATCCACCGTCTGTGGAAGCGCTTCACCATCGAACTGTCCGGCGTGCGCAGCGGCAACCGCGTGCTCGACATCGCCGGCGGCACCGGCGACCTGACGCGGCAGTTCTCGCGCCTGGTCGGCCCGACCGGCGAAGTGGTGCTGGCCGACATCAACGCCTCGATGCTCAAGGTCGGCCGCGACAAGCTGCTCGACAGCGGCGTCGCCGGCAACGTCAGCTTCGTCCAGGCCGACGCCGAGAAGCTGCCCTTCCCCGACAACTACTTCGACGCGGTGACCATCGCCTTCGGCCTGCGCAACGTCACCCACAAGGACGCGGCCATCCGCTCCATGCTGCGGGTGCTCAAGCCGGGCGGCCGCCTGCTGGTGCTGGAATTCTCCAAGCCCACCAGCAGCCTGCTGTCCAAGGCCTACGACGCCTATTCCTTCACCCTGCTGCCGCTGATGGGCAAGCTGGTGACCAACGACTCCGAGAGCTATCGCTACCTCGCCGAGTCGATCCGCATGCACCCGGACCAGGAAACCCTCAAGTCGATGATGGTCGAGGCCGGCTTCGACCGCGTCACCTACCACAACATGACCGGCGGCGTGGTCGCCCTGCACCGCGGCATCAAGCCCTGAGATGGCGCTCCTGACCCAGGCGCTGCTGGCCAGCGCCGAAGCCGGCGTGAACCGCGTGCTGCGCCTGGACGGCGTGGCCCGGCAGCGCCTCGCCCGGCTCGCCGGGCGGGTCCTGGAAGTGGACTGCCAGGCGCCCGCGCTGCGCCTGTTCATCCTCCCCGACGCCGATGGCCTGCACCTGGCCGCACACCACGAGGCCGCGGTCGACTGCACCCTGCGCGCCCCGGCCGGGCGCCTGCTGCAACTGGCGCTGGCCGCCGACAAGACCAGCGTGCTGCACAGCCCGGAAGTGGAAATGGGCGGCGACAGCGCCCTGCTCCTGGAGCTGGCCGACATCCTCCAGAGCCTCGAACTGGACTGGGAATACGAAGTGCAGCGCTGGCTCGGCCCTCTGCCCGCGCACCTGCTCGGCAGCCGCCTGCGCGGCGGCGCGCGCTGGGCCGGCGACAGCCTGGAAAGCCTGCGCCTGAGCCTGGCCGACTACCTCGCCGAGGAAAGCCGGACCCTGGTCGGCAGCCATGAAGCCGAAGCGCGCTTCGCCGAACTCGACCAGTTGAAGATCGCCCTCGACCGTCTCGACGCGCGCCTGACGCGCCTGTCCAAGAAGCTGAAACCCGACGCATGAAGCTGCTCGCCCTCCGCCGCCTGCTGCGCATCCAGAGCGTGGTGATCCGCTACCGCCTCGACGACCTGGTCCTCGAACTGCCGATGCTGCCCTGGTACCTGCGCCTGCTCGGCGGCCTGCTGCCCTGGCGCTGGCTGCCGCGGCGGCGCCTCGACCTCAGCCGCGGCGAACGCATCCGCCTGGCGCTGGAAGGCCTGGGGCCGATCTTCATCAAGTTCGGGCAGATCCTCTCGACCCGCCGCGACCTGCTCCCGGACGACATCGCCAACGAGCTGGCGCGCCTGCAGGACAAGGTCCCGCCGTTCCCGCCGGAAGCCTCGGTGGCGCTGATCGAGGAACAGCTGGGGGCGAAGGTCGAGCAGGTCTTCGCGCGCTTCGAGCGCGAACCGCTGGCCTCGGCCTCGGTGGCCCAGGTCCACGCCGCGCAGCTCAAGAGCGGCGAGGAAGTGGTGGTCAAGGTGATCCGCCCGGGGCTGAAGCCGATCATCCGCGCCGACATGTCCTGGCTGTTCATCCTCGCCCGCCTGGCCGAGCGCCTGTCCGCCGACGCCCGCCGCCTGCACCCGGTGGAAGTGGTCAGCGACTACGAGAAGACCATCTACGACGAGCTCGACCTGCTGCGCGAGGCGGCCAACTCCAGCCAGTTGCGGCGCAACTTCGACGGCTCGCCGCTGCTCTACGTGCCCCAGGTGTACTGGGACTGGTGCCGGCCCAAGGTGCTGGTGATGGAGCGCATCTACGGCATCCCGGTCACTGACCTCGCGACCCTGCGCGACCAGCGCACCGACTTCAAGGCGCTCGCCGAACGCGGCGTGGAGATCTTCTTCACCCAGGTGTTCCGCGACAGCTTCTTCCACGCCGACATGCACCCCGGCAACATCTTCGTCAGCACCCGCACGCCCTGGAGCCCGCAGTACATCGCGGTGGACTGCGGCATCGTCGGCAGCCTCACCGACGAGGACCAGGACTACCTGGCGCGCAACCTGATCGCCTTCTTCAAGCGCGACTACCGCAAGGTCGCGCAGTTGCACATCGACTCCGGCTGGGTTCCGGCGGAAACCCGGGTGAACGACTTCGAGGCGGCGATCCGCACCGTCTGCGAGCCGATCTTCGAGAAGCCACTGAAAGACATCTCCTTCGGCCAGGTGCTGCTGCGCCTGTTCCAGACCGCGCGGCGCTTCAACATGGAAGTGCAGCCGCAACTGGTGCTGCTGCAGAAGACCCTGCTGAACATCGAGGGCCTGGGCCGCCAGCTGTACCCGGAGCTGGACCTGTGGACCACCGCCCAGCCCTTCCTCGAACGCTGGATGCGCGACCGCGTCAGCCCCGGCCAGCTGCTGCGCAACGCCCAGCAACACATCGAGCAGTTGCCGCACCTGGCGCAGATGACCCGCGACACCCTGGAGCGCCTGTCGCAGCCGCAGCCACCCCAGCCCGGCAGCGCCCAGCCGCTGGCCGGCGCCTGGGTCGCGCGGCTGATTGGCGCAGTGCTGGTGGCCGGCGCCGCCCAGATCGGCCTGGCCACCCACAGCATCGAGGCCTGGCCGGCCTGGGCCATGCTGGCCGGTGGTCTGTATCTGATTCTGCGCCGATAGCCAGTCGTCGCCACTGCTGGCACACTTGGTCGTTGATGAAACTGCCGCGGGGCGCATAAGCGCCCGCTGTACGGAAGCGAAGATGAAAGACTGGCTGGACGAAATTCACTGGAACGCCGACGGCCTGGTGCCGGCGATCGCCCAGGACCACAAGACGGGCCGCGTGCTGATGATGGCCTGGATGAACCGCGAGTCACTGACCCTGACCGCCGCCGAGAGCCGCGCCATCTACTGGTCGCGCTCGCGCGGCAAGCTCTGGCGCAAGGGCGAGGAGTCCGGCCACGTGCAGAAGCTGCACGAACTGCGCCTGGACTGCGACGCCGACGTCATCATCCTGATGGTCGAGCAGGTCGGTGGCATCGCCTGCCACACCGGCCGCGAAAGCTGCTTCTACCGCGTCTACCAGGACGGCGACTGGAAAGCCGTCGACCCGGTCCTCAAGGACCCACACGCCATCTACGACAAACCGGGGCACAGCCATGAGTGACAATACCCTCGCGCGCCTGGCCGAAGTCCTCGAAGCGCGCAAGAACGCCGCCCCGGAAAGCTCCTATGTGGCCAGCCTGTACCACAAGGGCCTGAACAAGATCCTGGAAAAGCTCGGCGAGGAATCGGTGGAAACCATCATCGCCGCCAAGGACGCCGCGCAGAGCGGCGACTGCACCGACCTGATCTACGAAACCGCCGACCTCTGGTTCCATTCCCTGGTCATGCTCGCCGCCCTCGGCCAGCATCCCCAGGCGGTACTGGACGAACTGGAACGCCGCTTCGGCCTTTCCGGCCACGACGAGAAAGCCGCGCGCCAGCCGTCGGCCTGAACCCGCATACCTCGAGGAGAACAAGATGGGCATCTTTGACTGGAAACACTGGGTAGTCATCCTGATCGTAGTGGTCCTGGTCTTCGGCACCAAGCGCCTGAAGACCCTGGGCTCGGACGTCGGCGAAGCGGTGAAGGGCTTCCGCAAGGCGATGAACACCGAGGAAGAGGAAAAGCCGCAGCAGCCGGCCAACCCGCCGCTGAACCAGCCGCATACCATCGACGCTCAGGCGCACAAGGTCGAAGAACCGCAGCGCAAGGACTGATGGGATAGCACGCCATGTTCGGAATCAGCTTCAGCGAACTGCTGCTGGTGGGCCTGGTAGCCCTGCTCGTGCTCGGCCCCGAGCGCCTGCCCGGCGCGGCGCGCACAGCGGGCCTGTGGGTCGGCCGGCTGAAACGCAGCTTCAACGCCATCAAGCAGGAAGTGGAGCGCGAACTGGGCGCCGACGAGATCCGCCGGCAACTGCACAACGAGCACATCCTGCAGCTGGAGCGTGACGCGCAGAAGCTGATGGCGCCGCTGACCGGCCAGCAACCGCCGGCCGAAAGCGACGCCACGGCACCCGCGAGCCCGCCGGCGCCACCGACCATCGCCCCGAACAGCCGCCTGGCCAACATACCCGGCGTCGGTATTCCGGCCGCAGCCGAGGCACCCGCCGCGCCAGCCGCGCCCGAGGCCCCGGCCGCGCCGGCCGCCGCCCCTCCGCCCGAGACGCCGCGTACCCCATGAGCGACGAAAAACCCGACCAGCCCGAGAACGACCAGGAAATGCCCCTGGTCTCGCACCTGACCGAACTGCGCACGCGCCTGCTGCGCTGCGTGGCGGTGATCTTCGTGTTCTTCATCGGCCTGCTGTACTTCTCGCAGAAGATCTACACGCTGGCCTCCGCGCCGTTGCGCCGCTTCCTCCCGGAAGGCGCGACCATGATCGCCATCGATCCGGCCTCGGCGTTCCTCGCGCCGCTGAAGCTGACCATGATCGTCGCGGTGCTGCTGGCCATGCCGGTGATCCTGGCGCAGGTCTGGGGCTTCATCGCCCCCGGCCTGTACAAGCACGAGAAGCGCGTGGCCGCGCCACTGCTGGCCTCCAGCGTGATCCTGTTCTACGCCGGCATGGCCTTCGCCTACTTCCTGGTATTCCCGTTGATGTTCCACTTCTTCCTCGGCCAGGCCCCGGAAGGGGTGACGCCGATGACCGACATCAACAGCTACCTGGACTTCCTCACCCTGCTGTTCGCCTTCGGCCTGGCCTTCGAAATCCCGGTGGCCACCGTGCTGCTGGTGTGGATCGGCGTGGTCGACGTGGCGTACCTGAAGAAGATCCGCCCCTACGTCATCATCGGCTGCTTCGTGGTCGGCATGATCCTCACCCCGCCCGACCCGATGTCGCAGACCCTGCTCGCGGTGCCCATGTGGATGCTGTTCGAGGCCGGCGTGCTGTTCAGCCGGCTGATCCGCAAGCGCGGCAAGGACGAGGACGCACAAGCCGCAGAGAAAGGCGACCAGCCGCCGGCGACCCGCCCGTGAACCTGCTGCTGCTGGACGACGCCGACTTCGTCGCGGCGGACCGCGTGTTGCTGCGCGACCGCCGCCTCACCCACCTCCACGAAGTGCACCGTGCCGAAAACGGCGACAGCCTGCGCGTCGGCCACCTCGGCGGGCTGATGGGCGAAGGCCGCCTGCTGCGCCTGGAGCGTGACGAGGCGGAGCTGCAGGTGAGCTTCACCCAGGCGCCGCCGGCCAAGCTGCCGCTGACCCTGCTGCTGGCCCTGCCGCGCCCGAAGATGCTTCGCCGCGTGCTGCAGACCGTGGCAGCCATGGGGGTGCCGCGTCTGGTGCTGTTGAACAGCTACCGGGTGGAAAAGAGCTTCTGGCAGACCCCCTTCCTCGAGGAACAGGCCATCCGCGAGCAACTGGTCCTGGGCCTGGAGCAGGCCCGCGACACCGTGCTGCCGGAAGTGACCATCGAGAAGCGCTTCAAGCCCTTCGTCGAGGACCGCCTGCCGGCCCAGGCCGCCGGCAGCCTGGGCCTGATCGGCCACCCCGGCCCCTGGCCGGAGTGCCCGCGCGCGCTGAACGAACCGGTCACCCTGGCCATTGGCCCGGAAGGCGGCTGGATTCCCTACGAAGTCGAGAAACTCCGCGAAGCGGGGCTCACCCCGGTGCAACTGGGCGAGCGCATCCTGCGCGTGGAAACCGCCGTCACCGCCCTGCTCGCCCGCCTGTTCTGACCGAAAGACTCCCAACGGTCCGAAAAAAGGACCGACAGTCAGAAGACTCCTAAAGAAATTTCAGATTCATGTCGCCCCGCCGATATGACGGGCATTGGCCCTCAGGCGGCGGCGCGCCCTGCGTCCGCCGCTGCCCCATCGTCCCTGGAGCACCGCGTTCATGTCCCGCTGGTTCAGCAATCTCTCGGTCAATTGGAAACTCACCCTGGGCTTCGGCCTGGTACTGCTGCTCACCCTGGTCATCGCCCTCACCGGCTGGATGAACCTGAACAGCGTCATCTCGCGGGGCGACAAGCTCGGCGAAATCTCCAACCTGGCGGGGATCACCAAGGACCTGCGCACGGTGCGCCTGAAGTACCAGTCCAGCCGTTCCAAGGCCGACGCCAAGACGGTGGAAGACACCATCGGCCATCTCGACCAGCAGCAGGACAAGGTCGCCGGGCTGCTCAGCGACCCGGCCGACCTCGCCCGCATCGACCAGCAACGCCAGCTCACCCACCAATACCGCACACTGTTCAAGAACCTGCAGAAGTCCTTCGACAGCCGCGACGGCGCGCGCAAGGTCCTGATCCGCAAGGCCGCCGTGGTCACCCAGGGGCTGGAACTGGTGGAGCAGCACCTGGTCGAGACGGGCAGCGTCGACTCGCTCAAGGGCCTGGCCGAAGTCTCGTCCCTGGGCCGCCAGCTGATGGCCGCGCGCTTCCAGGTACTGACCTACACCGCCAGCGAAGACCCGAGCCTGGAGCAGGGCGCCTTCGCCGCCCTGGCCGACGTCACCAGCATCATGCAGCAGCACGGCCAGGCCGCGCCCGCCGACCAGCAGGAAAACTTCCAGGCCGTGGTCAACGCCCTGCAGGACTACCGCAAGGCCCTGGAACGTTACCGCGACGAGGTCAACAGCGGCCAAGCGGCGCGCGACCAGATGCGCGACAGCGGCCTGCAGATCGAGAAGCTCAGCGGCGAGCTGAGCGTCATCCAGACCGCCAAGCGCGACGCCGACGCCGCCCACGCCAAGCAGATACTGGGCATCGCCTCGCTGCTGGTGCTGGCCTTCGGCGTGTTCGCCGCCTGGATCATCACCCGCCAGATCGTCCTGCCGCTGCGCCAGTCGCTGCTGGCCGCCGAGCGCATCGCCGACGGCGACCTGAGCCAGCAGCTGAAGGTCGACCGCCGCGACGAGCTGGGCCAACTGCAGGCCAGCATGCAGCGCATGAGCCAGTCCCTGCGCGAGCTGATCAGCCACATCCACGACGGCGTCACGCAGATCGCCAGCGCCGCCGAGGAGCTCTCGGCGGTCACCGAACAGACCAGCGCCGGGGTCAACAACCAGAAGAGCGAGACCGACCAGGTGGCCACGGCGATGAACGAGATGGCCGCCACCGTACTGGAAGTCGCGCGCAACGCCGAGGAAGCCTCCGAGGCCGCCAGCAGCGCCGACCGCGAGGCCGGCGCCGGGGCCAAGGCGGTAAACGAGGCGGTCGGCCAGATGGATCGCCTGGCGGCCGAGGTCGGCCGCTCCAACGAAGCGGTGCAGCAACTCAAGCGCGAGAGCGAGAAGATCGGCAGCGTGCTCGACGTGATCAAGGCGGTGGCCGAGCAGACCAACCTGCTGGCGCTCAACGCCGCCATCGAAGCCGCCCGCGCCGGCGAGGCCGGGCGCGGCTTCGCGGTGGTCGCCGACGAGGTGCGCGGCCTGGCGCAACGCACCCAGCAGTCCACCGAGGAGATCGAAGAGCTCATCACCGGGCTGCACACCGGCACCCAGCAGGCGGTGCAACGCATGGAAAGCAGCCGCGCGCTCACCGACAGCACCCTGGACCTGGCGCGCCGCGCCGGCGAACGCCTGGACTCGATCACCCGCACGGTGTCCGGCATCCAGTCGATGAACCAGCAGATCGCCGCCGCCGCCGAACAGCAGAGCGCCGTGGCCGAGGAGATCAACCGCAGCGTGATGAGCGTGCGCGACATCTCCGAGCAGACCGCCGCCGCCAGCGAGGAAACCGCCGCGTCGAGCATCGAGCTGGCGCGCCTGGGCACCGAGCTGCAAGGCCTGGTCGCCCGCTTCCGCCTCTGAGC
>NZ_JARJLT010000278.1 GCF_029335315.1 Pseudomonas citronellolis | reverse complement strand
GAGGGCGCTCTCCCCGCACCAATCCCGACAGAAGAAAAACCAAGAAAGCCCCGCAAAGGACCGCCCCCATGCGCGCATTGCTCACCCGAATCTGGACCTTCCTCGGCAAATGGGTGGCGCTGCCCATCCTCTACCTCGCCCTGCTCGGCGTCGTCGGCCTGGGCATTGGCTGGGTGTACTACAGCATCAAGTTCAGCGGCCCGGTCTCGGCCCAGGAAGAAATCCCCGCCAACGAAGCCCAGCAGACCCAGGCCATCATCGAGGACGCCGTGCGCGTGGTGGAACAGCACCGCGACAACACCCGCGTGCTGCGCGACGCCCACGCCAAGGCCCACGGCTGCGTGAAGGCCGAAGTCACGGTCAACCCCAACCTGCCCGACGGCCTGCGCCAGGGCGTGTTCGCCCAGCCGGGCAAGGTGTGGAACGCCTGGGTGCGCTTCTCCAACGGCAACGCCTACCCGCAGCAGGACAGCGACCGCGACGCCCGCGGCATGGCCATCAAGCTGCTCGACGTGCCCGGCGCCAAGCTGATGCCCGGCAAGGGCCATGACGGCGAGCAGGACTTCGTCATGTTCAACCACCCCACCTTCTTCGTGCGCGACGTGGCCGAATACCGGCAGAACTTCAACGCCCAGGCCAACGGCCAGAAGGTGCTGGCGTTCTTCCCCAGCTGGAACCCCACCACCTGGGAAATCCGCCACCTGCTGATCGCCCTGCAAACCCTCGCCCCGGCCCCGGACAGCCCGCTGCAGACCGGCTACTTCGGCATCGCCCCGTACAAGCTGGGCGAACAGAACAACATCAAGTTCCGCACCGTCCCGGCGCCGGGCGCCTGCCCCAACTACCAGCTGCCGAAACTCAACGAGAAACTGCCGAACTTCCTGCGCACCGCGCTCTACCAGCAACTCTCGATCGACCGCGTGCCGGCCTGCTTCGCCCTGCAAGTGCAAAAGCAGGACCCGAGCAAATACATGCCCATCGAAGACACCAGCGTGCAATGGAGCGAAAAGGACGTGCCCTTCCAGACCGTGGCCCTGGTCAGCATCCCCCCGCAGGACTTCGACAGCCGCGAGCAGAACCTGATGTGCGACAACCTCTCCTTCAACCCCTGGCACGCCCTGCCGGAACACCGCCCCATCGGCGGCATCAACCGCCTGCGCAAGGCGGTGTACGAAGCGGTGAGCGTTTACCGGCATCAACGCAATGGCGTAGGCGGCGAATAAGCCCGCCGCGCATGGAAGCCCGGACGGGCCGCCAGCCTTCAGCGCTCGCGGCCCGTCGCCTTACCCACACTGGACGTGAAGAGCCCTGCCCCGCCCATGAGTACCGACTTCGACTACCTGCAATCCCTGGCGGATGACTTCACCGCCATCCCCCGCATCCGCCAGGCCTTCGCCCTGATCGAACGCCAGGAAATCTCCGGCTGGGAAATCTGGTTCCAGATCGAGTTCTCCCAGTTCCTAACCCACCACGAAAGCGAACCGGAATGGTGGCGCGAATCCACGGTGGACTACGACCGCCGCATGGAAAAGGACAAGGCCCAATGCCGCCCGGACTTCCTGATCCGCAAGAAACACTGGGCCCTGGACCGCTACGCCGCCCTGGAAGTGAAACAGCACCCGCAAGCCGGCCACTGCATCAAGAACATGGTGGCCGACCTGCGCAAGATGTCGAAAGTGCGCGCCAGCTCGGTGGACCTGCGCAGCTACTGGGTGTTGGGTATTCACCGGGATGAGCCGGAAGATGAGATTGCGCGCTTGATCGACCAGCACGTTACCCACCAGGGGGCGGTGGTGGTGCATGGGTTGGTGGCGAGCCGGAGGATCAAGGGGACGGGGTTGGCTTATACGTTGTTTGGGTGAAGACCAGATAAACCTATAAGGAAAATTTCTTTCAGGTTCGGCCATAAGACGAACCATAAATATTCAAATAGAGATGACGGTCCAGCTTATAGAGCTAGACACTAGGTGCCAGCCAGAATTAATTGAAACCGTAGATCGTGCTTAAGTCATGGCAAGCAGCGCATGAAAGACCCACCCTCTACTATATTCAATCGAGCCTCCAGGAAATTAGCATGCGAGTACGACTCGACAAGATAATCATAAATAACTTCAAGCGAATAGAGTCGCTTGAAATCGACCTGCAACCGGTAACCGCACTGGTTGGAGGTAACACGAGTGGGAAAAGCAGCGCGCTACAAGCAGCACAACTCGGGGTATCAATTCTACAGGCTGCATATCGGGGCACACGCTCTAGCGGCCATCCTGACTTCGCAGGTACCGTTGCCAACGACGCGGTGCTATTTCGACCAACTGAACGACTTTTAGACTTGAGACGCGGCGATAGTGCAACTCAGAACCTTAGCTACTCAATTACCTATTGCGGCATAGATCTTGACTCAGGCGCAGAAAAGGAAATAAAGATCGATATTCGTCGCGGGAAAAACGCAAACATTGCTATAACTCGCACTGGGCACGACGACCTAGCTGCTGTACTAGCGAATAGCGATCGCCCGTTCTCAATATTTACACCTGGTTTGTCAGGAATCCCTATCCGTGAGGAATGGCGAACAAAAGGAGCGATGGACGCCGCGGTCATGCATGGCGACGCCAATCTTTATCTACGCACAGTGCTTGACCACCTTTTCACTCGCGATCTGGATGAGATGGCGAGAGTTTCCTGGCGCCGGGAACGCGATATTAACCTTTTACCAGAGAGTGGGTGGAAAACATTTTCGAAACTTCTCGAGCGCTGCTACCAAGGCACACGCGTCATAGTAAGTCATGATCAGCACAGAGATCGTTACGTTAAGGTCGAGGTCGAAACACCGGATGCAAAAGTCACACTCGATATGGTGTCGACGGGAATGCTCCAAGTCATCCAAATTATTGCCTACGCTTGCTTCTATGCACCTCCCCTTATTCTTTTAGATGAGCCCGACGCACACCTGCATGCCGATAGCCAGGCACGACTTTACGATGCACTTAGAAGCGTTGCTGCTGAGACACAGACCCGAATTTTGTTCGCCAGCCATTCCCCCCAACTGATCCAGCGTCTTATGTACGACCCCGATGCTGCTGTTGCTTGGATGAGCGAAGGTGCAAAGGTTCCTGTCGACGACGCGCAACGTCCTGCGATTCCCATTCTTATGACACTAGGGGCGCTTTCGGCCGGCGCCGATGCCTTCGACCCAGCCCGGCCTGTGATCCTGATGACAGAAGACAAGCTTTCGCGACCAGTTACCATATTGGCAAAGGCGAATGGCGCACCTGAAAACCTGGCAGTGCTTTCTTATAACGGTTGCGGGAACCTTCAGGCTGCAAGGCTTCTTGCAAATATGATCACTGACATGCGCCCCGATGCTCGGGTAATTCTGCATCGAGATAGAGATTTCCGGACAGAACAGGAGATGCAGTTTGAGCTATTAACTGCCGCTGCAGAGCGAGCACGCAATGGCGTAGCTCGCGTGATGGAAGTTTTCACCCCACTTAATGATGTCGAACATTCATTTGCCCAGGCCACGCATCTGAAAGAGGTTTTCAACGACCTTGACCCCGAATTAATCGATGCGGCTATTGCAGACGTGACCACATTCAAACGTGATGAACTTGTGCATGCAGCGCGCGTCGCTCGCGGCCAAATTTCCTCATCACTATATAATGTTCCACGTAAGCGCGAAAAACCAGAATGGGCTGAGTCGGGCATGCCCGAAACAATCCCACCCATCAATACCTTCACCCCTGCAAACGGCCTAGTCCCCGTTTCTTTCCAGAACTCTCATGGAAAGATGTTAATGGACGGTCTTCGCCCCAAGATTCACCACCATGTCGGCGGAGCCTCACAAGCATCGGACAACAAAATCTACACTGCAACCGTACATCTTCAGACGCCAAGCTGGCAAACGGCATTTAGCTCTTAGCCATATGAAACTTACTAATTACATATATCAACACACCAAAACCCCTGATCACTAAAACTTAGAATAGGCAATACCAATTTCAAACAAAAGTCAAAACCAACTAAACCAGCGCAACTCAATCAAACACAAAGGAACAGACGATGCAGACTGAAACTTTCCGTGCCACAACGCAGTATAGTGATTTTAAGGGTGGAGCCGCTGCCGATCATGCCGACAACGGTACTCCTGCTGAATGGCTTCGTAAGAACGGACACATTACCCCTGACGATTTTCTGGTAGGAATCGAATTTAGTATAGGCGAGAACCACGGCATTCATCGCGATCCAGTTTACGTTAACTTCCTAATCGTAGACGGCCCCGGGCGCGACAACGTTGCGGCTCGCATCGCAGAACTTCCAATCAATGAAAGCATCGAAGTTCGCCGCATATCCACTAGCATGAGCCTGATTGAATTTTTCTCTCTATTCAAGAGATTCAGCGTAACACTCTCCCCCCTGAATACAATGCAAGACCGCGACTACACCTACGCTATATAAGAGATTACTTTACCGATGCTAACACCAAACTACCGACCCGACCAAAACCAATTCTGACCCGCTAAAAGTAAAAGGGGACAGATTTATTTATTGAACTCTAATCCTACCTGACCGGTCAAATTTAGAATAGGAAAAATAAATCTGTCCCCTTTTTGCCAGTCCCCTTTTGGCCAATCATCAATGTCGAGATAGATGAAATACTCTATGTCTCATAGGCACATCGAATGGCTGCTTTGGGTCAATTCTTGCCGATCACGACCGTTTGCAACCGGCTAGAAGCAGGCAGTAGACGATAGCCGCCGCCATCTTTACGCTGAGAAATCACATATCAGCGCACGCCTTAAGGAGCTCTTGTTTTGGTGATTTCCATGGATCGAGATAGCGTGCATGCCGGAGACGATTTGAAGAGTCATGAGACGTCAATCGCCGTCGAGGCCACTGCAACGCTACGTACGCTATTCGAGAAGGTGCAAACAATAGGCTATTTGCCTGGCATCAGTGGTGGCGAGGCTACTTGGATAATTTTTTCATCTGAGAAGCCAATAGGTGTTTTAGCTCAGCAATGGTCAGAGCCAAAACTGACGGTACCTGCCGACAGAATGCTAAGTGAGCACTTCGCAGGAACCGAACCACATCTTTTTTTCAGATACTGGTGCCAGGAAGATCCAGATCAGGTTTTCTACCGAATCAAGATTGGCAACGGACTACCTTTGCGTTATCGGTAGGCAATAGCGCCTCGATCTTGACGTCCGCTAAGGGTCGGAAGCTGTCCCTGGTCAATGGCAGCAACCGGCCAGAATCAGACACGTAGGAGTACCCGATGCAACATCTAATCCTTCACTTCACTCATGCCATCGGGGACATCATTCCTTGGTGTACGTTTGTTGAAGAGTTGCGGCCACAGCTTGCGCGGAGCGGAGTAGGAGAATTCGAAAGCGATGACATGGCAATCGATGGAGGAGACTGTGAAGCTGTCTTTCGAGGTCTAGATGCCAAGGCACTATTTACAGCGCTCCTACCGCACTTCCAAAACCTGCCCTTTTTACAAAAGCCGACAACAAAAGTGGTTCTCGTCTTCGGAGAGCTTGGCGGTTCGTCTGAACAGCAGGTTTTCGGCTTAGTAGATAGAAGGTAAGCGAACGTCTCTTTTTGGCCGATTTCTGCCTGCGAGGTGGGCAGCTACCGACCCAAAGCTGCCGGTCGCGAAGGGCAGAGATCGGCCAGAAGACACTAACGTCCGCTTGACCGAAATGTTAGCCGTAATGCTCGCGGCGGTGGCAATTGGGGCATATGGCAACTGCATTTTGCACTGTGTCATCGCCCCCGTCCGCTAGTCGGACGCGATGATGCACCTCCAGATACGGTGTCCCATCACTCCGGCGTTGAAAGGGTGCCGTGGCGCCGCAAATCTCACATATGCCTGCTGCCCGAACCAATACCTCCGCGACAACATCCGGGTTGCGCAAAAACACCGTAGTCGTTGCTTGAACAGACCTTGCTTGTTTCGGCGCTGACGCAAGACGGCGCCGCCTCAGCTCTGGTGTATCGCGTATGGAGCGCGAGACATCGCTCTCGAGATTTGCGCGAAGCTCTTCATCACTCTGCATCGGAGCAGGGACAGTCACTTCGATCTTGTGAAAGAAGCCACCGTTTGCCCGCTGTACAGTTGTCCGTTCACGCGACCTCCACCCCGTTACCAGTGCACCCAAAAACGGGTTTGGAACGGCTTCGAGCTTGTACCGCCGTGCAGGCCGCTCCTTTTTCCCGCGTGCCTCGTCGAAGTGTCGATGTGCGGTGCTCGTAAGCGAATACGTGGTTCCTTCGCGCAGTACCCCCAATACACGATACACCCCATAAACGCGATCATTGACGATGACTGCAACCACCGAAACAGCGCCCTGAGAATCGTCTAGGTAGTCATACCTTGACCCAACGGGTTGAACTTCTGTGTATTCCTCGATGGTCGCGCCTGAACGCAATAACTGCGCGACTGTATTGTCGGAGTGCCGGAGGAGCATGACGTCGTCTGGGTTTACTCCAGCAGCGAACGCGACAGCCGATGCAAGTTCCAACTGACTTTCTCCTTACAGCGAACGAAGTGAGCGACGGTTGAGCCAACTGCGTTGAACACTAGAGGTGCGACATGGGCAAAAGAGAAAAATCGACAAGACCTGTTCCGAGGTTACGAAGTCGTCGGCTGTGTGTCTATGCTGGATGTAACGGGCGCTTCCATGCGTGAATATCCGATTGTGGCCGTAGGGAGCCATCAAAAATTAACTCTGTCTCAATTCCTGAGCTGACAACGCCGCCTAAAGTCGGTGACAGAACGACCTCTTGACCATTCCCCTCCATCGTCCCTACCCTCCACTCGCCCCGTGAAAACGACGGGGCCGGGTTTAGCAGCCTGACTAATCAGTGTGCGGAAACGCCTAGCGATTTCCGGCGACGAGATTCGCCTGGAATTTGCCTCTACGGCGGGCCGCATGGGGAGACCTTCGGGTCTGCCGGTACACTGATTCCGGTCTGCTAACCCTGTGCGGTTCCGCCTCCATTTCCGTTTAGCAGCGGTCGAGGCGGTCCTATCCAATCAGTGAAGGACTACTCACATGGACGATTCCACCCTCCCCACCCCGCTCTACTTCTTCCACAGCCACCGCACCCTCCGCGCCCTCTTGCTCGACGACCAGGTCTGGTTCGTGCTGGACGACCTGCGCCGGTTGATTGGCCATGCCAGTTGCGAGCGGCTGGCGAATCGGCTGGAGGACGACCAGCTGTGTTCGCGCTGGCTGGCGTTGGACGACGGCGGTGGGATGGAGCGCTTGCTGGTCAGCGAGTCCGGCGTTTATGCGTTGTTGTTCCATTTCGGCAGTGGCGCGGCCGATGGGTTGCGGCGCTGGGTGAGTACCGTTGTGGTGCCTGAGGTGCGTAGC
>NZ_JARJLT010000277.1 GCF_029335315.1 Pseudomonas citronellolis | reverse complement strand
GTGTATGTCTCAAGAACGTCGCTTCAGCTTCGAGTTCTTCCCCGCCAAGACCGAAGCCGGGCATGAAAAGCTGCTGGCCACCGCGCGCCAGCTGGCCGGCTACAAGCCGGACTTCTTCTCCTGCACCTACGGCGCCGGCGGCTCCACCCGCGACCGCACGCTGACCACCGTCCTCCAGCTGGACGGCGAGGTGAAGGTTCCCACCGCCCCGCACCTGTCCTGCGTCGGCGACTCCAAGGCCGAACTGCGCGCCCTGCTCGCCCACTACAAGGACGCCGGCATCCGCCGCATCGTCGCCCTGCGCGGCGACCTGCCCTCGGGCATGGGCATGGCCAGCGGCGAGCTGCGTTTCGCCAACGAACTGGTGGAATTCATCCGCGCCGAAACCGGTGACCATTTCCACATCGAAGTTGCCGCTTATCCGGAAGTTCACCCGCAAGCACGCAATTTCGAGGATGATCTCGCCAACTTCGTGCGCAAGGCCAAGGCCGGCGCCGACAGTGCCATCACCCAGTACTTCTTCAACGCCGACAGCTACTTCCATTTCGTCGAGCGAGCGGAGAAACTGGGCGTGACCATTCCGGTCGTGCCAGGCATCATGCCGATCACCAACTATTCCAAGCTGGCCCGCTTCTCCGACGCCTGCGGCGCGGAAATCCCCCGCTGGATTCGCAAGCAGCTGGAAGCCTATGGCGACGATATCGCCAGCATCCAGGCCTTCGGCGAACAGGTGATCACGCAGATGTGCGAACGCCTGCTGGCGGGCGGCGCGCCGGGACTGCATTTCTATACCCTGAACCAGGCTGAACCCAGCCTGGCGCTCTGGAACAACCTCAAGCTGCCACGCTGAGGACCACTGCTCCGGGCTTACCGTCCAGATCGCCGGCCAGCGCAGCGCCCGCGACTCCTGGACGGAGCGCCGACGGCCGACCCCCGGCCCGGCGCTCGCCCCGAGCGAAATAGCACGCGCCCCATGCCGGCAGGTTGCCGGTCCACAGGAACCCCGCATGTCCTTTTCTTCCCTCGGTCTCTCCGAGGCCCTGGCCAATGCAGTAGAAGCTGCCGGCTACGCGCAGCCCACGCCCGTTCAGCTCCGGGCCATTCCCGCGGTGCTGCAAGGCCGCGACCTGATGGTTGCCGCCCAGACCGGCACCGGCAAGACCGGCGGCTTCGCCCTTCCGGTGCTCGAGCGCCTGTTCCCCGAAGGCCACCCCGACCGCGAACACCGCCACGGCCCGCGCCAGGCGCGCGTGCTGGTGCTGACCCCGACCCGCGAGCTGGCCGCCCAGGTGCATGACAGCTTCAAGGTCTACGCCCGCGACCTGCCCCTGAAGAGCGCCTGCATCTTCGGCGGCGTCGGCATGAATCCCCAGGTCCAGGCCATGTCCAAGGGCGTCGACGTACTCGTCGCCTGCCCCGGCCGCCTGCTCGACCTGATCGGCCAGGGCAGCGTCGACCTCTCCCGCGTGGAGATCCTGGTCCTCGACGAAGCCGACCGCATGCTCGACATGGGCTTCATCCACGACGTGAAGAAAGTCCTCGCCAAGCTGCCGCCCAAGCGCCAGAACCTGCTGTTCTCGGCGACCTTCTCGCGCGACATCACCGACCTCGCCAACAAGCTCCTGCACAACCCGGAGCGCATCGAGGTCACCCCGCCGAACACCACCGTCGAGCGCATCGAGCAACGTGTGTTCCGCATCCCGGCGGTGCAGAAGCGCGCCCTGCTGGCGCACCTGGTGACCATGGGCGCCTGGGAGCAGGTGCTGGTGTTCACCCGCACCAAGCACGGCGCCAACCGCCTCGCCGAATACCTGACCAAGCACGGCCTGCCGGCCGCCGCGATCCACGGCAACAAGAGCCAGAACGCGCGCACCAAGGCCCTGGCCGACTTCAAGGCCAACGACGTGCGCATCCTGGTCGCCACCGACATCGCGGCCCGCGGCCTGGACATCGACCAGCTGCCCCACGTGGTCAACTACGAGCTGCCCAACGTCGAGGAAGACTACGTTCACCGCATCGGCCGTACCGGTCGCGCGGGCCGTAGCGGCGAGGCCATCTCGCTGGTGTCTCCGGACGAAGACAAGCTGCTCAAGGCCATCGAGCGCCTGACCAAGCAACAGATTCCCGCCGGCGACATGCAGGGCTTCGACCCCGACAGCGTGCTGCCGGAAGTGGCCCAGCCGGAAGCGCGCGAGCAACCGCAACGCCAGCCGCGCAAGGACAAGGCCAAGCGCGAGCGCAAGCCCCGCGAGCAGCAGGCCCAGCAACCGCAACAGAGCGCCGAAGCCGGCGCCGGCGAGGACGACGCCCAGGGCGACAAGCCCGCCAGCAAGCGCCGCCGTCGTGGCGGTCGCGGCAAGAAGAAGGGCGACGCCCAGGCCCAGGGCGACCAGCCGCAAGGCCAGCAGGCGCAACAGCCCCAGCAGCGCCCGCGCAGCAACAACCCGCCGAAGCAGAGCAAGGCGCCTCAGGACGGCAATCGCGATCCCGAGGAATTCCTCGACGACGATTTCGACAACTTCGGCAACCGCGCCGACTACGTCAGCCCCTTCCCGGACAAGGACGCCCAGCGCGGCCGCCGCCGTGGCGGCCAGGGCCAGCAGGGCCAGAACCAGGGCCAAGGCCAGCAGGGCCAGCGCCCGCGCGGTCAAGGCCAGGGCCAGGCTCAGGGCCAAGGCCAGAAGCAGGGCCAGCGGGGCAGCAACGCCCAGGGCAAGAGCGGCGGTGGCAAGCCCCGTGGCCAGGGTGGTCAAGGCGGCCAGGGCGGCAACGCCCAGGGCAAGCGCAAGCGCGGCGGCAAGGGCCAACCCTCGCTGATGAGCGACGCTCCGCTGCGCGAGCCGAGCGAATATGGCGCGTCCAAGCCGACCCGCCAACCGGTGGTGATCAACAAGCGCGATCTGGTGCGTACCGACCGCTTCCCCACCGCCGAGCAGCTGGAAGAGCTGGAACCGCGCCGCGAGAAGGGCGAACGCCCGGCTCTGCTGACGCGCAACCGGTGATTCACAGCCGCTGAAGAAACCGCCCCTCGGGGCGGTTTTTTTTGCCCGCGCCGAGGCACCAATCCGTAGGGCGCATAACGCCTACAGCGTTATCCGCCGTGTCATCGGAGCCCCGCGCCCCGGCCAGCGGCGGATAACCGCGAACGGTTATTCGCCCTACGGTCCGCCATGAAAAAGCCGCCCCGAAGGGCGGCTCTTGTCGTTCAGCGCCGGCTCACAGCACCTGGCGCAGGAAGCTCTGCGCGCGTGGGTCGCTCGGCTGGTCGAAGAACTGTGCCGGCGGCGCGTCCTCCAGCAGCTTGCCGTGGTCGAAGAACAGCACGCGGTCCGCCACTTCGCGGGCGAAGCCCATTTCATGGGTCACGCAGACCATGGTCATGCCTTCCACGGCCAGCGCCTTCATCACGTCCAGCACTTCGCCGACCATTTCCGGGTCCAGCGCCGAAGTCGGCTCGTCGAACAGCATCACCTTCGGCTCCATGCACAGCGCGCGGGCGATGGCCACGCGCTGCTGCTGGCCGCCGGACAGCCGCGACGGGTACTCGTTGGCCTTCTGGGCGATGCCGACCTTCTCCAGCAGCGCCCTGGCCTTGGCCTCGCGCTCGGCCTTGCCACGCTTGCGCACGACCTTCTGCGCCAGGCACAGGTTCTCCAGCACGGTCATGTGCGGGAACAGGTTGAAGTGCTGGAACACCATGCCGACTTCGCGGCGATAGGCGTTGATGTCGGTCTTCGGGTTGGCCAGGTCGACGCCGTCGATGCTCACCGAGCCTGCGTCGAACTCCTCCAGGCCGTTGAGGCAGCGCAGGAAGGTGGACTTGCCCGAGCCGGACGGGCCGATCACCACCACCACCTCGCCCTTGTCGACGCGGGTGGACACGTCGTCCACCGCGCGCACCACATGGCCGCGGGTGTCGAACACCTTGGTCAGGTTGCGGACTTCAATCACTTTGTCCGAGCCTCCGTTCCAGCCGGCTCGCCAGGTGCGACAGCGGCAGGTTGATGACGAGATAGAGGGCGGCCACGCAGAACCAGATCTCGAAGGTCGAGAACGAGGTGGTGATCGCCTCGCGGCCGCTCTTGGTCAGCTCGGTGATGGCGATCACCGAGACCAGCGAAGTGTCCTTGACCAGGCTGATGAACTGCCCGGCCAGCGGCGGCAGCACGCGCTTGAAGGCCTGCGGCAGGATCACGTAGCGCATCGCCTGGCCGGCGTTCAGGCCCAGCGAGCGCGCCGCCTCGTTCTGCCCGCGAGCGATGGACTGCACGCCGGCGCGGACGATCTCGGCGACGTAGGCGCCGGTGAACAGCGCCAGCGCCGCCACCCCGGCGAACTCGCGGGACAGGTTCAGCACGGTGCCGATGAAGAAGTAGAAGATGAAGATCTGCACCAGCAACGGCGTACCACGCACCAGCTCGACGTAAAGCGTCGAGAGGTCGTGCAGGGTCGGGTTGCGCGACAGCCGGCAGAGCCCGGTGGCCAGGCCGATGAACAGGCCCAGCGCGCCGGACACCACGGAAATCCACAAGGTCGTCCACAGGCCCCAGAGCAACGGCCCGGCAGCCCAGTGGCGCTGCACGCCGACCACGTCGCCTTCGCTGACGTCGTCGTTCTCGGAAAACTGCAGGCTGTCGGCGGCCACGCTCAGCACCTGCTGCTGGCCATCGTCGGCGACCAGGGTGACGCGCGCGTCGCGCCCGGCCGTCTCGACCTTTTCCACCCGCGACAGGTTGTCCGCGCGCTGCGCTTCTTCCGCCTGGTAGGCGAAGTACTGCGGGACGCGGTTCCAGCGCCACTCGTAGGAGATCAGCGAGGTGGAGTACCAGAGGCCGACGCCGATCAGCAGGATGATCAGCGCGGTCAGCCCGTGCCAGGGCAAGGTGGAGCGTTTGTTTCTAGCCACGAATCTTTACCGTGAAAATGCGAACGCGCAGGCCGGGGCCTGCGCGTCGGGGTCGATCGGCGCGGGACTGGATTATTCCATGTCCTTCAGCCAGTCGGTGCTCTTGAACCACTTGTCGTGCAGACGATCGTAGGTGCCGTCTTCGTGGATCTGCTTGAGGAAGTTGTTGATGAAGTTGATCGAGTCGTAGTCGCCCTTCTTCAGGCCGAAGGCCAGCGGCTCATAGGTGAACGGCTGGTCGAGGAACACCAGCTTGCCGGCGCCGAACTTGCCGACCGCGACCACGTTGTAGGGCGAGTCGTAGATAAAGGCGTCGGCCTTGCCGTTGACCACGTCCATGACCGCTTCGGGCTCGTTGTCGAAACCGTGGTACTGGGCCTTGGCCAGCTGCTTCTTGGCGACGAACTCGCCGGTGGTGCCGACCTTGGAAGTGATGCGGTACTTCGGATCGTTCAGGTCCTTGTAGGACTTGATGGTGCCTTCCAGCTCCTTGCGGATCAGCAGGGTCTGGCCGACCACGGCGAAGGGCTCGGTGAAGTTGATGCGCAGGTTGCGCTCCTGGGTCAGGGTCAGGCCCGAACCGATCAGGTCGAACTTGTCGGTCAGCAGTGCCGGGATGATGCCGTCCAGGCCGGTGGAGACCAGCTCCAGCTTGACGCCCATGGACTTGGCCATGGCCTTGAGGATGTCCACCTCGAAGCCGACGATCTGGCCGCGCTTGTTGGTCATCTCGAACGGCATGTAGGTCGGGTCCATACCCACCCGCAGGGTGCCGCGCTTGGCCGCTTCGTCAATCGCGCCGGCTTGCGCCGCGCTCACGCCGACCAGGGCGCAGACGCCCAGCAGCAGCGATGCCAGATACTTGTTCATTCCCCACACTCCCAGGCAGTCGAAAATACAGTGGTGCGCACGTATGGCGCGGCGTCCAGCGGCGAGTTTTCGCCACGCGAAGCCTCGCCGGGCGCCTGAAGGGTGCGAATGCTACCCTCTGTCGCCGTCCGTCGGGAGACTTTCTGGATCGGTGGCGCAGGGTATCAGCTGTCCCGCGCCGGGAAAACCGCCGGAATGCCGCTCCCCGCCTGGCGACGGGGAGCGGCCGGCACTCAGGACTGCGCGGCCGGCAGACCTACGCCGGCGTCGGCCGGCGGCGTCAGCGGCAGGGCCGGGCTGTGGGCGTCGCCCTGCAGCGACTGGCGCCACGGCTCCAGCCAGTTGTCGTGACCACCTTCCCAGACCTTCAGGTGCAGGCGCGACAGCGCGACCGGGTCGCTCAGCAGGGCCAGGCGGGCCTCGCCGACGACCTTCTGCGGCCCGACCTCCAGAGCTTGCTGCACGCGCCGCTCGCGCGCCGCCTCGATGGACTCGGCGTGAGCGTGGCGAGCAGTGCCCATGGCGCAGGCCAGGGCGTTGAGCAGCGGGTCGGTGACACTGCGGACGAAGCCGTCCTTCAGCGCCTGCCAGCGGTTCTGGTAGGTGTACTCGTCGGTGGCGCGCAGCTCACGCGGGGTGTCGTATTCCTCGGGGATGAGGAACAGCTTCTCGTCGCGCGAACGCAGGCCCAGGTTGACCCGGCTGGTGATCACCGAGACCGGGATGGACAGCATCAGCGAACCGACGATCGGCGACAGCCACCACAGGAAGCGCGGGTTCAGCCACACCACCAGCAGCGCCCAGGCCAGGCCCAGCAAGGTCTGCATGCCATGGCGGCGCACCGCCTCGCTCCACGGCGTGGCGTCGTCGTCACGCTGCGGCGACTTCCACTGCGCTTCCCAGCCGAGGAACGCGGCCAGCACGAAGCGGGTGTGGAAGAGCATGCGCACCGGCGCCAGCAGCACCGAGAAGAGCATCTCCAGGAGCATGCTCAGGGTCACCTTGAACACCCCACCGAAGGCCCGCGCGCCCTTGGCCCAGATCAGCATGACGCTGAGCAGCTTGGGCAGGAACAGCAGGGTCAGGGTGGTGGAGAACAGCGCGATGGCCTTCTCCGGGTGCCACTGCGGCCAGATCGGGAACAGCTGGCGCGGCTCCAGGAAGTACTGCGGCTCCATCAACTGGTGCACCGCCAGCAGCGCGGTGGACAGCACCAGGAAGAAGAACCACAGCGGCGCCGACAGGTAGGACATCACCCCGGTAAGGAACACCGCGCGGTGCACCGGGTGCATGCCCTTGACCAGGAACAGGCGGAAGTTCATCAGGTTGCCGTGGCACCAGCGGCGGTCGCGCTTGAGCTCGTCGAGCAGGTTCGGCGGCAATTCCTCGTAGCTGCCCTCCAGGTCGTAGGCGATCCACACGCCCCAGCCGGCGCGGCGCATCAGCGCGGCTTCGACGAAGTCGTGGGAGAGGATGGCCCCGGAGAACGAACCCTTGCCGGGCAACGGCGCCAGGGCGCAGTGCTCGATGAAGGGCTTCATGCGGATGATCGCGTTGTGGCCCCAGTAGTGCGACTCGCCGAGCTGCCAGAAGTGCAGGCCGGCGGTGAACAGCGGGCCGTAGACGCGGGTGGCGAACTGCTGCATGCGCGCATAGAGGGTATCCATGCCCGATGCCTTGGGCGCGGTCTGGATGATCCCGGCTTCCGGGTTGGCTTCCATCAGCCGCACCAGCTTGGCCAGGCAGTCGCCGCTCATCACGCTGTCGGCGTCCATCACCACCATGTACTTGTACTGGGCGCCCCAGCGACGGCAGAAGTCGTCGATGTTGCCGCTCTTGCGCTTCACCCGGCGCCGACGGCGGCGGTAGAACAGCTTGCCGAAGCCCTTGGTCTCCTGGCACAGCTCCATCCACGCCTGCTCTTCCGCCATGGCGATGTCCGCCTGGTAGGTGTCGCTGAGGACGAAGAAGTCGAAGTGCTCCAGCTCGCCACTGGCGGCGACCGACTCGAAGGTCGCCCGCAGGCCGGCGAAGACCCGCGGCACGTCCTCGTTGCAGATCGGCATGACGATGGCGGTGCGCGCCTCGGGCGCGATCGGCTCGGTGCCGGCGCTGCTGCCGGAGATGCGGTAGCGGTCGTGGCCGCTGAGCAGCTCCCAGAAGCCCATCAGCGCGGTCCAGAAACCGGCCGAGACCCAGCAGAAGAGGATGGCGAAGAGCAGCAGCACGCCGAACTGGATCAGGTAGGGAATCACCTGCTCGACGGTCTGCAGGAAGGTCTGGCGGTTGATCTCCTCGAGGTCGATCATCGCCCAGCCCTGGTACGGCAGGATGCCCTTCATGTAGTAGGTGGCGATGCTGGTCTGGCCGAGCATCAACAGCAGCAGGATCATCCGCCGCAGCGAACCGACCCGCTGCCAGCGCGCCTTGGGCAGGTCGCGGGCCGGCTTGGACGGGTTGCTGCGCCCGGTCAGGCGGCGCCAGCCGCGCATCACCACGTTGGTGCGCCAGGGTTCGGGCAGCACCTTGGTGCGCTGGATCGGCGGGGCCGCCTTGAGGTAGGCGCGGCCGTTGTCGTCCAGAGCGAGCATGCCGGTGTCCTGCAGCTCCTGGCCGTAGCCGAGCTGCAGGCGCGGGCCGATCGAGCCCAGCGCCGGGTCCTCGGCGGCGACCGGCGCCTGGCCGGCCTCCGCCGCCAGGCGCTGGTGCAGGTCACTGAAGGAGGCGCTCTGCGCCAGGCGCTCGCGCCCTTCCGCGGTCAGCGGAAGGTGCTCGAGGTACTCGCCCAGCGGGGCCTTGGTTGAGGTCGGATTATTCATCGGCAGGCAGCTGGTAGCTCCAGGTTTCGGACAGGGTCTGTCCATCTTTGACCAGAGCGGCGCGCATTTCCGTCGGCTTCTTCGAATCCTTCACCTTGATCCGCAGGGTCAGGCGCCAGCCCTGGGTCACCGGGTTGTAGCGCAGGTTGTTTTCCTTGACCTCGGCGTTGTCGTCGGTGCTCACCTGGGTGCTGACCGGCGCGTCGGCCGGCAGCGCCTTGAGGTTGGCGCCTTCGAAATCCACCACCAGGGCGGTGCTGCCGTCGGGCTGGCGGATCAGGTTGGCCTGCTTGACGTCACCGACCGAGCGCAGGGTCTGCTTCACCTGGGCGACTTTCTGCGAGTGCAGGGCGTCCTCTTCCAGGGTCCAGTGCATGCGGTAGGCGTATTCCAGCGGCTGGCCGGCTTCCGGGCGCTTCTCCGGGTTGAAGAAGGCGACGATGTTGTCGTTGGTCTCGTCCGGGGTCGGGATCTCGACCAGCTCGACGCTGCCCTTGCCCCATTCGCCGCGCGGCTCGATCCACAGGCTCGGGCGCAGGTCGTAGCGGTCGTCGAGGTCTTCGTAGCGGCTGAACTCGCGACCGCGCTGGAGCAGGCCGAAGCCTTTCGGGTTCTCCACGGCGTAGCTGCTCACCGACAGGTGTTTCGGGTTGTTCAGCGGACGCCAGATCCACTCGTCGTTGCCGGCGTGGATCTGCAGGCCGGTGGAGTCGTGCAGCTCCGGACGGTAGTTGTGCTGCGCCGACGGCTGGTTGGAGCCGAACAGGAACATGCTGGTCAGCGGCGCCATGCCGAGCTTGGTCACCTTGTCGCGCAGGAACACCTTGGCCTGGACGTCGACCACGGTGTCCTTGCCCGGACGCAGGACCAGGCGGTAGGCGCCGGTGGCGCGCGGCGAGTCGAGCAGGGCGTAGATCACCAGGTGCTTGTCCTGGGGCTTGGGCTTCTCGATCCAGAACTCGCGGAAGCGCGGGAACTCCTCGCCGGACGGCAGCGCGGTGTCCAGCGCCAGGCCACGGGCCGAGAGGCCGTAGACGTGGCCCTTGCCGACGACGCGGAAATAGCTGGCGCCGAGGAAGGTGGCGATCTCGTCGAGCTTGTCGGCCTTGTTGATCGGGTACAGCACGCGGAACCCGGCGTAGCCGAGGTCCTTGGTGGCGTTGGCGTCGAACTGCAGCGAACCGAAGTCGAAGCGGGCGGGATCGTACTTGATCTCCTTGACGCTGGTGGCCGTCACCTCGTTGATCTTCACCGGGGTGTCGAAGTGCATGCCCTGGTGATAGAAGCTGAGTTTGAACGGCTCCTTCTCGTCGGCCCAGTAGGCCTTGTCCATGCGGAAGCGGATCTGCTGGTAGTCGGCGAACTTCATCTCGCTGAATACCGACGGCAGGTTGCTGGCCGGCGCGCTGTACTTGTCGGCGGCGAGCTTCTTCGCCTCGCCGGCGACGTCATCGAGGTTGAATGCCCAGGCCTGGCTGGCGCCGAGGGCCAGGAAGGCGGAGCCGACCAGCATCAGGTCGCGCAGGAAAGTACGGGAAGCGGTTTGCTGAACGGAACGAAAAATCACGAGTCCCCCTCGTCCGTGAACTTAAATAAACCAAAGCCGGCCTTGGCGATGCCAAAGTGCCGGCGATTGAATTCCGACCCCAGTGAGCCCGAATGATTCCCCTTTTCTCTCGGGGCATCCGGTTCCGGCCCGTGGCCGGCGCTCCCGGGGAGCCTTTGTTCTGATTGCATGCGAGTTACCATCATCCTACGGCCAGGTTACAGCCAGCCGTGCGTTCAAGCCTCCAGAAGAAAGGTCACCGGCCCGTCGTTGACCAGGTGGACCTGCATGTTGGCGCCGAAACGGCCGGTGGCGACCAGCGGATGACGGGCTCGTGCCTGATCCACGAGATGCTCGAACAACGCGGCGCCCTGAGCCGGCGGCGCCGCACTGGAAAAACTTGGCCGCAGACCCTTGCGGGTGTCGGCGGCCAGGGTGAACTGCGAGACCAGCAGCAGGCCGCCGCCAACATCGCCCAGAGAAAGGTTCATCTTACCTTCAATATCGGCGAACACTCGATAGTTAAGCAGCTTGTGCAGCAACCGCTGGGCGCCCGCCTCGTCATCCTGGGGCTCCACGCCGACCAGCGCCAGCAGGCCCTGGTCGATGGAACCGACGATTTCCCCGTCGACTTCCACCCGCGCGGCGCTCACGCGCTGGATCAGCGCCTTCATTCGACCTCCGGCGGCAGGTTCAGCAGGCGCCGGCCGATCTCGTTGGTGGCGCGCACCAGGGCGTCGGCGATGCCCGGCTCGCTGGCGGCGTGGCCGGCGTCGCGGACGATCTGCAGCTCGCTGTTCGGCCAGGCCTTGTGCAGCGACCAGGCGTTGTCCAGCGGGCACACCACGTCGTAGCGGCCGTGCACGATGATCCCCGGCAGGTGGGCGATGCGGTGCATGTCGCGGAGCAGCTGGTCCGGTTCGAGGAAAGCGGCGTTGACGAAGTAGTGGTTCTCGATGCGGGCGATCGACAGCGCCCGGTGCGGGTCGCTGAAGCGATCGACCACCGCCGGGTTGGGCCGCAGGGTCGCGGTGCGCCCTTCCCAGGTGGACCAGGCGCGCGCGGCATGCATCTGGGCGATCTGGTCGCTGCCCACCAGGCGCTTGCGGAAGGCCTGCATCAGGTCGCCGCGCTCGTCCGCCGGAATCGGCGCCAGGTAGTCCTCCCAGTAGTCGGGGAACAGCTGGCTGGCGCCTTCCTGGTAGAACCAGCGCAGGTCCTGCGGGCGGCACAGGAAGATGCCGCGCAGGATCAACGCGTGAACGCGCTCGGGGTGGGTCTGGGCGTAGGCCAGCGACAGGGTCGAGCCCCAGGAGCCGCCGAACAGCACCCACTTCTCGATGCCCAGGTGCTGGCGGATGCGTTCCATGTCCGCCACCAGGTCCTGGGTGGTGTTCCGCTCGAGGCTGGCGAACGGCGTGGAGCGCCCGCAACCACGCTGGTCGAAGGTGACGATGCGGTACAGGTTGGGGTCGAAGAAACGCCTGGACAGCGCGTCGCAACCGGCACCCGGGCCGCCGTGCACGAATAGCACGGGCAGGCCGTCCGGACTCCCGCTTTCATCCACGTAGAGGACGTGCGGTTCGTCGACAGCCAGCTGGTGCCGGGCGTAAGGCTTGATTTCCGGATACAAAAGCTGCATGGCGCACTCCTGAATCTTTACGTACGGTCCGTCCCTCGACCGGATACCATCCCTTGCGTGTCCGGCATGATACCTGCGCCCGCGCAAAACCGATAAAGGAGTTCTCTCGGGATGCCGAGGAAGTTGTATCTTTGCCTGCTGTGCGTCATTTGTCTGCTCGGCGGCTGCGGCAGTGACACCCCGCAGGATCGACTGGACAACGCCGTGCGCCAGTTGCAGCGCAACCTCGACACCCGCTCCACCAGCGCGGTCCTGGAACAGTTGCACGAGGATTTCCGCGCCCAGGGCGAGTACGACCGCGACTGGGCCCGGCGCACCCTGGGCCAGGTGTTCACCCAGCAGCCACGGGTGCGCTTCATTACCCTGGGCCGCAGCAGCCGCGTCGACCGGGTGTACGACGGCATCGGCAGCACCCGGGTGGAAATGGCCCTCACCGGCGGCGCCGAGCTACTGCCCGCACGCAAGCGCAACCGCCCCTACAGCGTACGCCTGGAATGGTGGCGCCAGGGCGAAACCTGGAAGCTGGCGAGGCTCGACTGGCAATGAACCCCCTGCAACACCGCATCCGCGCCGCCGGCCTGCTGGTCCGCGAGCAGCACATCCTGCTGGTGCGCCACGAGGTGGCCGGCGACGTCTACTGGATTCCCCCGGGCGGCGGCTTCGAGTCGCCCAGCGACGGATCGACGCGCGACACCGTGAAGCGCGAGTGCCGCGAGGAAACCGGGCTGGAGGTGGAGGTCGGGCCGCTGGTGTACGTGCGCGAGTTCGCCGAGCCACTGGCCGGGCGCTTCCACATGGAGCTGTTCTACCGCGTCGACGCCTGGCGTGGCGAGTTGAGCCTGGACAACCTGCGCGGCCTGGGCGGCGACGAGTTCGACATCCGCGAAGTGGCCTGGGTGCCGCGCGCCGACCTGGCCACCCTGCCCTCCTTCTACCCCGCCGAACTGCTCGACGACGTCTGGGAGCGGCTGGCCGCGCCGGTGCCGCAGATCCGCCACCTGGGCCTGCAGGTGTGAAACGCCGCCACCTGGCGCTGCTGCTCGTGGCGCTGCTGGGGTTGCCCCTGCTGCTGCCGGACCATCCGCGCATACCGGTGCAGGGCGCCAGCCCGCGCGACTGGAACCGCCGCTCGTTCTGGTACGAGCCCTGGGGCATCTCCGGCGTGCACAAGGGTATCGACATCTTCGCCGACGCCGGCACCCCGGCGCTGTCACCGGTGCCGGGACTGGTGCTGTACCGGGGCGAGATCGGCCTGGGCGGCAAGGTGGTGCTGATCCTCGGGCCGAAATGGCGCCTGCACTACCTGGCGCACCTGCAGTCGCTGGACGTGGCGCCGCTGCAACCGCTCGGCCGGGGCAGCGTGGTCGGCGCCGTCGGCAGCTCGGGCAACGCCGCCGGCAAGCCGCCGCACCTGCACTATGCGGTGCTGTCCCTGCTGCCGCGCCCCTGGGCGGCGAGCGACGAGACCCAGGGCTGGAAGAAGATGTTCTTCATCGACCCCGGCCAGTACCTGCAGGCGCCCTGAAGCCATCTGCGGATACACACTCGCCTGGCCGCTGGGCCTTCGGCTGCGCTAGGGTCGGGAATTCCTACGCAAAAGGAGCTCACCATGCGTCGCGCGCTGTTCACTCTGCCCCTGCTGTTCGGCCTCGCCCTGCTCGCCGGCTGCGGCAAGAACGACCCGCAGGCCGCGCTGGAAGCCGCCGTGCAGGAGTTGCAGGGCAACATCGAGGGCAAGAAGAGCGGCGCGGTGCTCGACCAGCTGGCCGACGACTTCCGCGCCCAGCAGGTCAACGACCGCGACTGGGCCCGGCGCACCATGGCGATGCTCTTCCTGCGTCACCAGAAGATCGGCGTGATCGCCCCGGCGAAGCACAGCTGGATCGACCCCAGCGTCTCCCGGCGCGGCTACACCGAAGCCAAGGTCGGCCTGACCGGCGCCGAGGGGCTGATCCCCGACAGCGCGCGGCTGTACGACCTGAAGCTGGAGTGGTGGCTGGAGGACGGCGAATGGAAGCTGGCGCGGCTGGATTGGGAGTGACCACACCCGATTCGCAGGCAGGACGTCAGCGTAGGATGGGTTGACAACGAAGCGATACCCATCCCACGGAAAGCACCTCGGCAAGCACGCCGGCCTCACGTCGGGCAGGCTTTCGGCTCCACCATCTTCAGCGGTTCCTTGATCGGGTAATTGGGGTTGTCGTAGGTCAGGCAGGAGGTGGTGACCTTCAGTTGGTCGCAGGGCAGGAAGTGCACGGTGATGCCGCAGGCCTCCTGGCCGCTGTAGTCCGGGATGGGCACAAGCTGACTGTGTTGGCGCTTCTCAGCATTAACTTTCTTAAGCCAAGCGTCGTACTTAACCTCATCTGCAAACCCTGGAAACTCATCTGCAAGCTTGCTCATACCGCTTGCCCCCGTCTCCCAATCCACTCGCACCGTCATGCCTGGCCGCCACTGCGCGGGCACCGCGAAGCAGCAGGCACCGCCACCGCCCTGGTAGGGGCCGATGATGTCCACGGCGTTGCGGCCATCGACGCTGAACCAGTTGATGGCCCAGTGGGTGTGGTTGACCGCCTCGATGGTGCCGCTGGTGCCTTGCGCCTGGGCAGCGGGCGGCGTGCTGGCGCAGCCGGTGACGGCCAGCAGGGCTGCCAGCCACAGGCTGGCCCGCAGGTGACGCATGGCCCGGGCAGCCACCGGGGAGCGGAGGGATTCAGACCTTGGCATTGCGTTGCTCCCCCAGTTGAATCAGCGAGTCGCCCAGGTACTTGGCGATATTCTCCTGGGCCTGCTTCAGTCGCTGGGCCCTGATGGCGGTGCGCTGCAGGGCTACCAGTTCGCCCACCTGCCGGGTGGGCGCCTGCAGTTCGGCGGCGTTGGCCAGCATGGGAAGCGGCAAACCGTTGCGCAGGTCGACGATATCGAACTGCGACAGCGCACCAGCCATGGCCAGCTTGCCGGCCAACCCCTTCTGCTTTTTGACCAGGACGACGCCGCCAACGACCAAGGCCGCGCCGACGACGCCGCCAGCCACGCTGAACAGCGACAGTGCCTTGTTGCACTCGCTGCCGAAATACACCATGCGTTCGCGGAAGTAGCCGTTCCACATTTCACGGGTGCCGAACTTGGCGTGCAGGAACCAGGCGCGGGAATCATGCACCTGGTCGTCGAACAGGGCGCGCAGCAGGCCGCTGGGTTCCTCGGCGTTGCGGAACTCGATCACTGGGCCACGCTCGGTTTCGCCGAGGAAGTTGCGCTCCCCCCGTGGCGGCGAGAACAGCAGCGACACGCGCTGTTGGCCCAGCCCCTTCATGTGCCGGTATTCGGTGCCTTCGTCGTCGCCGTTGATCAGGTACACCGCCTGCAACGGGAGGCTTTTGATGATCCATTCGGTGACGCTGGTGGGCTCGCGGCGGGTGTTGCGGTAGTCCTCGCCGAACTCCTGGGCGGCCTCGCTCAACTGGGTCTGGTCCAGGTCCGGGTCGAAGTCCTTGATGCCCGGTTCCAGTGGCGGGGCTTCGTCGTAAGGGTTGTTGCGCGCCATGGCCTCGGCGATACGGCGGCGCGCCTCGACTTTTTTCTGCGCCTCGTCGGTGCGCGCCTCGGAGGCCTCCCGCGCCGCCGGGGTACCGTCACTGTTGCTGGCCCGGTTGAAGAAGTCGCATTGCCGGTAGGTGCCGAAGGCGTAGCGGTCGATGCGCCAGGCGGTGATCCAGCCCATCTGGTCGCGCAGTTCCTCCTCCAGCGGTGACTTGCCGGCCAACGGGGTATAGGTGTGCACCTGCTCGTCGGTCAGCGGTTGCTGGGCGGGCGGCAGGCCCAGGGTGACTTCGCGCCATGCGTTGAAGCGGTGTACGACTTCGGGCGAAACAGCAAACTCTTGAGCACTGCGCGCATCCATTACCCGCCATCGTTCATTGCTGTCGTGCTTGGACAAACTGCCTTCCGGCACTTTGAGCGGAGCTCCATTAGCAAACGCATCCGCATACATTTCGTGCAGAGCAATTTGTGACAGCAGGCGTACATCTCGTTGGTCTGCATCAGGGCTTATCGCCTTCCCCTGCACCCCCGGCGTATACCCGCCCCCCTGGTCGGAGTGCATACCGGGATAGAACACCTCCACGCTGTTGCGCGGGTACTGGCCATTGCTGCGGCGGATCGAGTCCAGCGGGAAGCACAGGCGCTGTTCGTGGCTGGCGACGAGGTGCAGGCAGCGCTTGATCAGTTCCGGGTGGGTGTCCTCGCTGCTCAGTTCCTGGGTGCCGCTGGCCCAGCTCATGTGCCCGTCGAACATCGGGAAGCCGTGGGCCAGGCCCACGGAGGCGACGGTGTCGAACAGGCCGAGGTAGTCGATGCTCACCGGCAGCTTCTGGTCGCCCACCGCCAGGTAGGGCTCGATGGTCTGCCCCGGCTCGGGCTGCACCAGCAGCTCGCTCAGCCATTTGACGAAGGTGCGCGCGGTGGCCGCGCCACGGGAGAAGCCGTAGACGTAGAGCTTGAGGCCGAGCAGCCTGGGGCACGCCGCGGAGGTACTGCGAAGGGCTCGGTCCAGCGGCCGCTGCATCAGCTTGAGCTGGCGCTGGAACTCGCGGCGGCGGCTGCCGGGGCCGCCGATATCCGCCAGCGGGCCGCTCAGGTCGCGCAGCGTGCCCATGGACCTGACCGCCGCCTTGACGCCGGTGAGGCGAGTTTTCTCGACGGCGCGCTTGAGCGCGTCGATGAGCATCAGCAGCGCCCAGTTGATGCGGTCGTCGCCATAGCGTGCAGCGGCCAGGCCGAGGGTGCTGTAGTCGAGGTCGTCCACTTCGGGGAAGGGCGTGCCGACGCCGGGCAGGTAGTACTTGTAGTACTCGCCGATGCCCACGCCGTCCGGGTCCACCAGGCCGGCCCCGGCCGCGCCAGCCTGGGCGGTGCCACCGGCATAACCGGCGCCGATGGTGGCGCGGAACAGCCGGGCGATATTGGTGGGGTGCGGCACGGGTGGCGAGGGAGCCTTCAGCTCGGCGATCTGCTGCTTGTTCAGGCACAGGTCATTGTTCAGGTTGTTGCCGGTGCCATCGAAGAACAGGCTGATGTGCAGTGTCTGGCAGCAGGACGGGTGGACTCGGCGGCCAGCGGCCACGCACAGGCTGTAGCGGTAGGCTTCCTGCAGGCTTTCCTGGCATCTTAGGTTTTCCCACAGGTGGCTGGGCTGGCCGGGCAAGCGGCCCTGTTCGGGGAACTGCGGCGGACGCGCCACCGGCGCGAGGCTTTTCACTTCGGGCATGAGGCGGGCTCCGGCAGTTGCAATGGCAGCCGGATCGGGTACCGGGGGTTATCGAAGGTCAGGCAGGAGGTGGTGACCTGGAGCTGGTCGCAGGGCAGGAAGTGTACGGTGATGCCGCAGGCGTCCTGGCCGCTGTAGTCCGGGATGGGCACGAGCTGGCTGTGCTGGCGCGTTTGAGAGTTAACTTTCTTGGACCATTCGACATACTTGGGCCAGTCGGCGTAACCGGGAAAGCCTTTGGTTCCGCCAACTCCCGTCTCCCAATCCACCCGTACCGTCATGCCTGGCCGCCACTGCGCGGGCACCGCGAAGCAGCAGGCACCGCCACCGCCCTGGTAGGGGCCGATGATGTCCACGGCATTGCGGCCATCGACGCTGAACCAGTTGATGGCCCAGTGGGTGTGGTTGATCGCCTCAATGGTGCCGCTGGTGCCGCGTGCCTGGGCGGGAGCTGGCAGTGAGGCGCAGCCGCTGGCGAGCAGGGAGTAGATGGCAAGTGCGAGAAGACGCAAGTGGCTGGAGCGATGGCCAGGTGGGTACATGGCAGGCGTCCTTGTCGGAGGAGAGCCTGCATGGGATCAGCTCAGGCAGCGACTGCCTATCGGCCGCGTCCTAAAGACTATGGAGAACCTGCGTCAGCCTTTAGCTGAAGGACGCGCTTTCGGTAGCGCGCCCGTCTCCGGCGCGGCACCGCTTCGAATAAAAGACAGCCCCCTGCCGCGCCGAGGCAGCGCCGCCGGGATGCGTGGCCCGGTGGCGCCGCGCCGACAAGCCCCGACACAGCGGGAGGCTGCGGAAAACTCAGCGGCCGTAGCGCTCGCGGCCCCAGGCGAGGAAGGTTTCCAGCATGCGCTGGAGCACCGCCGCGGTCGGGCCGGCCAGGTCCTCGCGGTAGGCGAAGGGCGCGGTCTCGTCCATGTAGTTGCACTGGGCGAGCTCCAGTTGCACCGCGTGCACGTGTTCCTGCGGCTGGCCGTACTGGCGGGTGATGTGGCCGCCCTTGAAGCGCCCGTTGAGCACATGGCTGTAGCCCTCGGCCTCGGTGCACACCGCCTGCAGGCGCTCGGCGAGGTCGGCCGGGCAGCTGTTGCCGGAGTTGGTGCCGATGTTGAAGTCCGGCAGCTTGCCGTCGAACAGGTGCGGGATGTGCGAGCGGATCGAGTGCGCGTCCCACAGCAGCGCGTAGCCGAACTCGGCCTTCAGCCGCGCCAGCTCCTCGGCCAGGGTGCGGTGATAGGGCGCCCAGACTTCCGCCAGGTAGCGCGCGCGCTCCTCCGCCGACGGCGCCTGGCCCACATGGAACAGCGGGCGGCCGTCGAACAGGGTGTCCGGGTAGAGGCCGGTGGTGGCGGTGCTGTACAGCGGCTTGTCGTCGGCCGGGCGGTTGAGGTCGATGACGTAGCGCGAGTAGTTCGCCGCCAGGGTGCTGGCGCCCAGCTCGCGAGCGAAGTCGTACAGGCGCGGGATGTGCCAGTCGGTGTCGGCCAGTTCCTTCGCCTCGTCCACCAGGCCGCTTGCCACGGCCGGGGTCAGGCGAATGCCGGGGTGCGGCATGCTCACCAGCAGCGGCACGCGGCCACGGCTGAAGCTCAGTACGTTATCCACAGGAGACTTCCTCTGCGTGACGGATGATGCGCTTGGGCAGGTCGCCGCCGAGCCAGTAGGCCAGCTCGGCGGGGCGCTGGATGTCCCAGGCGACGAAGTTGGCGAGCTTGCCCGCCTCCAGGCTGCCGTGATCGGCTTCCAGCCCCAGGGCGCGGGCGGCGTGCAGGGTGACGCCGGCCAGCGCTTCTTCCGGGGTCAGGCGGAAGGCGGTGCAGCCCATGTTGAGCATCAGGCGCAGCGACAGCGCCGGCGAGGTGCCGGGATTCAGGTCGCTGGCCAGGGCGATGGCCACGCCGTGCTTGCGCAGGGCGTCCATCGGCGGCAGCTGGGTTTCGCGCAGGACGAAGAAGGCACCCGGCAGCAGCACCGCGACGGTGCCGGCCTTGGCCATGGCGATGGCGTCGTCCTCGGTCATGAATTCCAGGTGGTCGGCGGACAGCGCCTGGTAGCGCGCGGCCAGGCTGGAGCCGTGCAGCGAGGACAGCTGCTCGGCGTGCAGCTTCACCGGCAGGCCCAGCGCCTGGGCGGCCTGGAACACCCGCTCGACCTGCGCCGGGGAGAACGCCAGGTGCTCGCAGAAGGCGTCCACAGCGTCCACCAGCCCTTCGGCGGCCAGCGCCGGGAGGATCTCCGTGCAGATCAGCTCGATGTAGTCGTCGGGCCGCCCGGCGTACTCCGGCGGCAGGGCGTGGGCCGACAGGCAGGTGGCGCGCACCGTCACCGGCAGCAC
This sequence comes from Pseudomonas citronellolis, assembly GCF_029335315.1. Lineage (GTDB taxonomy): Bacteria > Pseudomonadota > Gammaproteobacteria > Pseudomonadales > Pseudomonadaceae > Pseudomonas > Pseudomonas citronellolis_A. Next base: position 20,898 of record NZ_JARJLT010000277.1, on the reverse strand, counting down.
CTCGCCCAGGCGCCGCGCCACGCGCAGCATCTTGCGTTCGCTGGGCAGGTCCAGGCCGTAGCCGGACTTCACTTCCAGCACGCTCACGCCATCGGCCAGCAGCGGCCGCGCGCGCTTGATGGCACTGGCCAGCAGTTCGTCCTCGCTGGCCTCGCGGGTGGCGCGCACGGTGCTGGCAATGCCGCCGCCGGCGGCGGCGATCTCGGCGTAGCTGGCGCCTTCGAGGCGCAGTTCGAATTCGGCGCTGCGGTCACCGCCGAACACCAGGTGGGTGTGGCAGTCGATCAGCCCCGGGGTCAGCCAGGCGCCGCCGAGGTCGTGGCTGCGCTGCGCGTCGTGCGCCGGCAGTTCGGCGCGCGGGCCGATCCAGTGGATGCGCTGGCCCTCGGTGAGGAGCGCCGCGTCCTCGATGATCGAGTACTTGCCGCCGGCCATGGTGGCGGCGTGGCAGTTGTGCCAGAGCTGTTTCATTGCAGTCTCCCGATGCTCGCGCCAACGTTCTGCAGCGCCCGGCGGTCACCCAGCAGCGCGGCGGCGCGGGCGATGTCCGGGGCCAGCCAGCGGTCGGTGGCGTAGGCCGGCACCTGCTCGCGCAGCAGTTCCCAGGCGCGCGCGGTGCCGGCGCCGAAACGTTGTTCCTTGAGGAATTCGAAGGCCTGGGCGGCCAGCAGGTATTCGATGGCGAGAATCTGCTGGCAGTTGCCGATGCAGCGGCCGAGCTTGAGCGCGGCGCTGGTGCCCAGGCTCAGGTGGTCTTCCTGCAGGCCGGAGGTGACGTAGTTGTCGACCACCGCCGGCTGCGCCAGCTGGCGGTTCTCGCCGGCCAGGGCGGCGGCGACGTACTGCACGATCATCATCCCGGAGTTGACCCCCGGCTGGCTCACCAGGAACGCCGGCAGGCCGCTGACCAGCGGGTTGATCAGGCGGTCCAGGCGGCGTTCGGCGACGCCGCCCAGCTCGGCCACGGCGATGCACAGCAGGTCGGCGGCCATGGCCACGGACTCGCCGTGGGGGTTGGCCTGGGACACCACCCGGTAGTGCTCGGGCGTGCCCAGCACCAGCGGGTTGTCGTTGGCCGAGTTCAGTTCGATCTCCACCTGGCGCGCGGCGTGGGCCAGCTGGTCGCGGCAGGCGCCGTGGATCTGCGGCATGGAGCGCATGCTCAGGGCGTCCTGGGTGCGGATGCCACGGCTGCTGGCGAGCACTTCGCTGCCGTCGAGCAGCGCGCGCAGGTTCTCGCCCACCAGCTGTGCGCCGGGGTGCGGCTTGAGCGCGAGGATTTCCGCGTCGAAGGCGTCGGTCTGCCCGCGCAGGGCCTCGAAGCTCATGGCGCCGATGACGTCGGCCCAGTGCGCCAGGCGCGTCGCGTCGTCCAGCGCCAGGCAGCACAGGCCGGTCATGCACGGCGTGCCGTTGACCAGGCTGAGCCCGTCCTTGGCGCCCAGCTCCACCGGTGCCAGACCTTCGCGGTCGAGGGCTTCGGCGGCGGCGACGACGCGCCCCTGGTAGCTCACTTCGCCGACGCCCAGCAGGGCCACGCCGACGTGGGCCATGTGGGTCAGGTAGCCCACCGAGCCCTGGGCCGGCACGCGCGGGGTGATGCCCCGGTTGAGCAGTTCCAGCAGCGCCTGCACCACGCGGCGGTGCAGGCCGGACTTGCCGAGGCTGTAGTTGGCGATGGCGACGCAGATGATCGCCCGGGTCTGCTCGTCCTTCAGCGCCTCGCCGACGCCGCAGGCGTGGCTGAGCAGGGTGTTGCGCGACAGCTGGGCCAGTTGCTCGCCTTCCAGCACCACGTTGCACAGGGCGCCGAGGCCGGTGCTGATGCCGTAGGCGCGCTCGCCGCGCGCGACGATGCGCTCGACGATGGCGCGGGCGTTGTCGATGCGCGCCCAGGCCGCCGGCGCGAGCTCCAGGCGCGCGCCGTGGCGGGCCACGGCGACCACGTCCTGCCAGTGCAGGGGCTGGTCGCCGAAGGTGACGATGGAAGCGGTGGACATCGAATCTCCCGGATTACAGGTTGGCCACGCGGCGCTGGACGAAGCGGTCGACGTACTCGTCGGCCGGCTGGTGGAGGATTTCCCGCGGCGCGCCGACCTGGATCAGCTGGCCGTCCTTGAGGATGGCGATGCGGTTGCCGATGCGCACCGCCTCGTCGAGGTCATGGGTGATGAACACGATGGTCTTGTGCAGGGTCTTCTGCAGTTCCAGCAGTTGGTCCTGCATGTCCGCGCGAATCAGCGGGTCGAGGGCGCTGAACGCTTCGTCCATGAGGATGATGTCGGTGTCGGCGGCCAGCGCGCGGGCCAGGCCGACGCGCTGGCGCATACCGCCGGAGAGCTGGTGCGGGTAGGACTTCTCGTAGCCCTTCAGGCCCACGGTGGCGATCCAGTGCAGCGCGCGCTCCTGGCACAGCGCCTTGCTCTCGCCGCGCACCTTCAGGCCGTAGGCGACGTTGTCGAGCACGCTCTTGTGCGGCAGCAGGCCGAAGCTCTGGAACACCATGCTGATCTTGCGCCGGCGGAAGTTCTCCAGCTGGCGCGCGTCGTAGCGCAGGATGTCCTCGCCGTCGACCAGGATCTCGCCGCTGGTGGGGTCGATCAGGCGGTTGAAGTGGCGCACCAGGGTCGACTTGCCGGAGCCGGACAGGCCCATGATGACGAAGATCTCGCCGGCCTCGATGGACAGCGACAGGTCGTTCACCCCGACCACGCACTCGGTGCTGGCGAGCACCTCGGCCTTGCTCTTGCCGGCGCGGATCATCGCCAGGGCGGCGTCGGAGCGGGCGCCGAAGATCTTGTAGACGTTCTTGACCTGGATCTTGCTCATTTGCTGGCCTCGTGGTGACGCGAGCGGCCGTAGGCCTGGGTGATGCGGTCGATGACCACGGCGAGGATGACGATCGCAAGACCCGCCTCCAGGCCCTTGCCGACGTTGAGGGTCTGGATGCCCACCAGCACGTCCTCGCCCAGGCCGCGGGCGCCGATCATCGAGGCGATCACCACCATCGACAGGGCCATCATGGTGGTCTGGTTGATGCCGGCCATGATGCTCGGCAGGGCCAGCGGCAGCTGCACGCCGAACAGCTGCTGGCGGCGGTTGGCGCCGAACGCGGTGACCGCCTCCATCACCTCGCGGTCGACCTGGCGGATGCCCAGGTCGGTGAGGCGGATCAGCGGGGGAGCTGCGTAGATCACGGTGGCGAAGATCGCCGGCACCTTGCCCAGGCCGAACAGCATCAGCACCGGGATCAGGTACACGAAGCTGGGCATGGTCTGCATGATGTCCAACATCGGCAGCAGCACGGCGCGCAGGCGGTCGCTGCGGGCGGCGAGGATGCCCAGGGGAATGCCGATCAGCACCGAGATGAGGGTCGCCACCATCATCAGCGCCAGGGTCTGCATGAGCTTGTCCCACAGCCCCACCGCGCCGACCAGGAACAGCAGGCCGGTGATCACCAGGGTCGGCAGCACGCGCCGGGTGGCGTGCCAGGCGATGCCCGCGACTATCGCCAGCATCAGCCACCAGGGCGTGGCGCGCAGCAGGCCTTCCAGGTGGACGATGGCCCACAGCAGGGTGTCGGAAATGTGCCGGAAGACATCGCCGTAGTTGGTCACCAGGGCGTCGACCCAGCCGTTGACCCAGTCGGCGATGGAGAAGGTGAAGCGTTCGGGAAACATGGCTCGTACTCGCAAGGGATGGGGCATCCCGGGAAGGCGCGGCCTCCCCGGCTCGGGCGCGTCAGAGCGCGGCCTGGACCTTCTTCGCGGCGTCCGCGCTGACCCAGGCGGTCCACACCTCAGGGTGCTCCTTGAGGAAGGCCTTGGCCAGTTGCTCGGAAGTCAGCTTTTCCTTGGCCATCTTCGCCAGGTTCTGGTTCAGCAGGTCGATCGGCAGGTTGACCTTCTCCAGTACCGCGACCAGCTCCGGGGCCTGGTCATGGAAGGTGCGCGACAGGCCGACCTGGATCTTCACGTCCTTGTTCACCCCCGGCTCCTCCAGCTTGACCAGGTCGGCCTGGCCCATCAGCGGCGTCGGCGACCAGTAGTAGAAGAGGATCGGCTCCTTGCGCTTGTAGCTGGACAGCACCGCGGCATCCAGGGCCGGGCCGGTGCCCGGGCGGAAGTTGGTGTACTTGTCCTCGAGGCCGTACTTCTTGAGCATCTCGGAGTTCTCCAGCTCGCAGGTCCAGCCGGCCGGGCAGTTGTAGAAACGGCCCTTGCCCGGCTCTTCCGGGTCGCTGAACAGCTCGGCGTACTGGCCCAGGTCGGTGACCGCCTTCAGCTTCGGCGCCTTGGCCTCGATGCCGCGGGCCTTGTCGCCCTCGATCACGAAGCGCGGCACGTACCAGCCCTCGGTGGCGCCGACGATGGGCGCGCCCACGCCGACCACCTTGTTGGCGGCGGCGGCCTTGTTCCAGGCGTCGCTGCGGCCGATCCACTCCTCGCTGAAGATCTGGATGTCGTTGTTGGCCAGGGCCTGCTCCATGGTGATGGAGTTGCCCGGCAGGCTGTCGGTCTCGCAGCCGTAGCCGTTCTTCAGGATGATCTGCATGAGGTCGGTGAGCAGCATGCCGCTCTCCCAGTTCAGCCCGGCGAACTTGACCGCCTTGCCGCTCTCGCACCAGCCGGCGGCCTGGGCCGAGGCCATGGAGCCGAGCAGCCCGGCGGAAAGGATCAGGCCCAGCAGTTTCTTCTTGGAATTGTTCATCTGACGCTCCTAAACGTGGAAGTGAGGTTCGGCAGTGCAAGCGGCCGCGCCCGTCGCCTGGACGCGGCCGGGGCGGTTCAGGTACGCGCCGGCAGGATCAGCCGGTCGGGCACCGCCCGCGCGCTACGCCGGGCGACCAGGTAGTAGAGGACGGCCGGAACCACCAGGCCGATGATCCAGGAGATGTCCACGCCGCCCAGGGCATCCACCAGCGGGCCGGTGTAGAACTTGGTGGAAATGAACGGCAGTTGCACCAGCACACCGACCACGTAGACGCTGATCCCCGGCAGGTTCCAGCGGCCGTAGCGGCCGTTCGGGTCGGCCAGCGCCGGCACGTCGTAGCGCTCGCGGGTCAGGCAGTAGTAGTCCACCAGGTTGACCGCGCTCCACGGCGTGAAGAAGGCCAGCAGGAAGAGGATGAAGGACTTGAACGCGCCGAGGAACGAATGCTGGCCGAGCAGCGCGATCAAGGTCGCGGCGCCGACGATCAGCAGCACGAACACCAGGCGTTGCAGGCGGGTCACTTCGACGTGGCCACGGAAGCCGCTGATGATGGTGGCGATGCACATGAAGCTGCCGTAGGAGTTCAGCGTGGAGATGGTCACCTTGCCGAAGGCAATGCTGAAGTACAGCAGCGCGGCGGTGGCGCCGCTGCCGCCGAGGCCGACGATGTAGGCCACCTCGCGGCCGGAGAACTGCCCGTTGGCCATGGCCGCGGCGAACACCCCGAGGACCATCGCCACCTGCGCTCCGATCACCGAACCGGCGCCGACGGCGAGGAAGGTCTTCAGCGACGAGGTGCTGCTCGGCAGGTAGCGCGAGTAGTCGGCCACGTAGGGGCCGAAGGCGATCTGCCAGGACGCCGCCAGGGACACCGCGAGCAGGAAGCTGCTCCAGCTGAAGTGGCGGATCTGCAGCAGCGCGCCGACGTCGGTCTGGGTCATCAGGCGGCTGAACAGGTAGACGAAGGCGATCACCCCGATGACGCTGGCGATGCGCCCGATGACGTGGATCACCCGGTAGCCGAGCACGGTCACCAGGACGATAACGCTGGCGAACATCAGGATGCCGACGCTGTCGCTGACGCCGAACAGCTGGCCCAGCGCCTGGCCGGAAAGCACCGTGCCGGTGGCGGTGAAGCCGAGGTACATCAGGCACACCAGCACGATCGGGATGGCCGCGCCGTAGACGCCGAACTGCACCCGGCTGGAGATCATCTGCGGCAGGCCCAGCTTGGGCCCCTGGGCCGCGTGCAGGGCCATGACCGTGCCGCCGAGCAACTGGCCGATGAGCAGGCCGATCAGCGACCAGAACACGTCGCCGCCGAGCACCACGGCCAGGGCCCCGGTGACGATGGCGGTGATCTGCAGGTTGGCGCCCAGCCACAGGGTGAACTGGCTGTAGAGCTTGCCGTGGCGCTCGGCCTCGGGGATGTAGTTGATCGAACGCACCTCGATCAACGGCTTGCTGGAATTCTCACTGGCCTGGGACATCGCTTTTCTTCTCCACCCCGGCGCGCGGCCGGAGTTCTTGTAGTGTCAGAGGATGCATTCCACTCGGCCCGACCGCCGCGCCCCCACCCGCGCGGCGATCCCTCCCTGGCCGGGGGCGGCGGCGCCGCCCCTGATCCGTCACTTGCCGGTGATCATCGGCAGGTTCAGGCCCTGTTCCTTCGCGCAGTCGATGGCGATCTGGTAGCCAGCGTCGGCGTGACGCATGACCCCGGTGCCCGGGTCGTTGGTCAGCACGCGGGCGATGCGCGCGGCGGCCTCGTCGGTGCCGTCGCAGACGATCACCATCCCCGAGTGCTGGGAGAAGCCCATGCCGACCCCGCCGCCGTGGTGCAGCGACACCCAGGTGGCGCCGCTGGCGGTGTTCAGCAGGGCGTTGAGCAGCGGCCAGTCGGACACGGCGTCGGAACCGTCCTGCATGGCCTCGGTCTCGCGGTTCGGGCTGGACACCGAGCCGGAATCGAGGTGGTCGCGGCCGATCACGATCGGCGCCTTCAGCTCGCCGCGGCGGACCATCTCGTTGAACGCCAGGCCGAGCTTGGCGCGCTGGCCCAGGCCGACCCAGCAGATGCGCGCCGGCAGGCCCTGGAAGCTGATGCGCTCCTTGGCCATGTCGAGCCAGTTGTGCAGGTGGGCGTCGTCCGGGATCAGCTCCTTGACCTTGGCGTCGGTCTTGTAGATGTCCTCGGCGTCGCCGGACAGCGCGGCCCAGCGGAACGGGCCCACGCCACGGCAGAACAGCGGGCGGATGTAGGCCGGAACGAAGCCGGGGAAGTCGAAGGCGTTGGCCACGCCCTCTTCCTTGGCCATCTGGCGGATGTTGTTGCCGTAGTCGAAGGTCGGCACGCCCTGCTTCTGGAACTCCAGCATGGCTTTCACGTGCACGGCCATGGACTGCTTGGCGGCCTTGACCACGGCGGCCGGCTCGGTCTGCGCGCGGTCGCGGTACTGCTTCCAGGTCCAGCCGGCCGGCAGGTAGCCGTTGAGCGGGTCGTGGGCGGAAGTCTGGTCGGTGACCATGTCCGGACGCACGCCGCGCTTGAGCAGTTCCGGGAGGATTTCCGCGGCGTTGCCCAGCAGGGCGATGGAGATGGCCTTGCCTTCGGCGGTGTACGTGGCGATGCGCGCCAGGGCGTCGTCGAGGTCCTTGGCCTGCTCGTCGACGTAGCGGCTGGCGAGGCGGAAATCGATGCGGCTCTGCTGGCACTCGATGTTCAGCGAGCAGGCGCCGGCCAGGGTCGCGGCCAGCGGCTGGGCGCCGCCCATGCCGCCGAGGCCGGCGGTGAGCACCCAGCGACCCTTGAGGTTGCCGTCGTAGTGCTGGCGGCCGGCCTCGACGAAGGTTTCGTAGGTGCCCTGGACGATGCCCTGGCTGCCGATGTAGATCCAGCTGCCGGCGGTCATTTGGCCGTACATGGCCAGGCCCTTGGCATCCAGCTCGTTGAAGTGTTCCCAGTTCGCCCAGTGCGGCACCAGGTTGGAGTTGGCGATCAGCACGCGCGGGGCGTTGGCGTGGGTCTTGAACACGCCGACCGGCTTGCCCGACTGCACCAGCAGGGTCTCGTCGTCGTTCAGCTCTTTAAGGGTGGCGACGATCTTGTCATAGCACTCCCAGTTGCGCGCGGCGCGGCCGATGCCGCCGTACACCACCAGCTCCTTCGGGTTCTCCGCGACTTCCGGGTCGAGGTTGTTCATCAGCATGCGCAGCGGCGCTTCGGTCAGCCAGCTCTTGGCGTTCAACTGGGTACCACGCGGGGCGCGGATTTCTACGTCGCGGAATTTGGTCACGGCAGGCTCCTTCAGGGCAGCTTGTGGCTCGATGGGCATGGCGATCCGGGCTTCGCCCATCTCGTATATGCTTGTACATACAAGTATAAGCAAAGGTAGGGCCAATTCTTTTCCAAGGGCGCTGGGCGCCGCTGGCAATAAGCTTCAAGCAGTTGATTAAAAAGGATTTATTTTTGAGCTTTGGCTTTTCGCGGCCACCCCCGCGTCATCCCGGAAGCGGCGCCGATGCACCGAAACGGCCCAGCAACGCCCCATTTCGTAGCAATCGGTAACACCGCCCGGTTACCACTCGCCACCGCCGCCGCCCCTCACCGGCAGGCAACCGCCGGCGGCCCGCTCCACACCGTCGGCGGCCGGATGGCGGCCTGGCATGGCTCGCTTATTGCTGCTACCTGTATATACAGGAACAGATAGCCGCGGCGCTGCGCGCGGTAACACCCAGCGAACAGGAAACCGATATGTCCGACACCCTGATCCTCCGCCCCGGCCAGTTCGACCTCGCGCAACTGCGCGCCATCCACCGTGAACAGCCGCGCCTGGAGCTGAGCCCCGAATGCCGCGCGGACCTCGCGCGCAGCGCGCAGACCGTCGCCGAGATCATCGCCAGCGGGCGCACCGTGTACGGCATCAACACCGGCTTCGGGCTGCTGGCGCGCACTTCCATCCCCGCCGACCAGCTGACCAAACTGCAGCGCAACCTGCTGCTCTCCCACTGCACCGGCACCGGGCCGCTGCTGGACGACGCCACGGTGGCGCTGATCATGGCGCTGAAGATCGGCTCCCTGGCGCGCGGCTTCTCCGGCGTCGGCATGGCGGTCATCGACACCCTGCTGGCGCTCTACCAGGCCGGCGTCTACCCGTGCATCCCGTCCCAGGGCTCGGTGGGCGCCTCCGGCGACCTGGCGCCGCTGGCGCACATGTCCGCGGTGCTCATCGGCGTCGGCCAGGTGCGCCACCAGGGCCGGGTCATGGACGCCGCCGAGGGACTGGCCATCGCTGGCTGCCAGGCGCTGGAACTGGGGCCCAAGGAAGGCCTGGCGCTGATCAACGGCACCCAGGTATCCACCGCCCTGGCGCTGCGCGGCCTGTTCGCGGCGGAGAAGCTGTTCGTCTCGGCGGTGGTCGCCGGCAGCCTGACGGTGGAAGCGCTGAAAGGCTCCTATGTACCCTTCGACGCGCGCATCCAGGCGGTGCGCGGCCAACCCGGGCAGATCGACGTGGCGGCCTTCTATCGCGAACTGCTGCACGACAGCGAGATCAACAAGTCGCACATCGACTGCAAGCGCGTGCAGGACCCTTACTCCCTGCGCTGCCAACCCCAGGTGATGGGCGCCTGCCTCGACCACCTGCGCTTCGCCGCCGGGGTGTTCCTGCGCGAGGCCAACGCGGTGTCGGACAACCCGCTGGTGTTCAGCGCCGACGGCGACGTGCTCTCCGGCGGCAACTTCCACGCCGAACCGGTGGCCATGGCCGCCGACGTGCTGGCCCTGGCCATCGCCGAGATCGGCGCGCTGTCGGAACGGCGCATCGCCCAGTTGGTGGACCCGGCGCTGTCCGGCCTGCCGGCGTTCCTGGTCAAGGAAGGCGGGCTGAACTCCGGCTTCATGATCGCCCAGGTGACCTCGGCGGCCCTGGCCTCGGAGAACAAGACCCTGGCCCACCCGGCCTCGGTGGACAGCCTGCCGACCTCGGCCAACCAGGAAGACCACGTGTCCATGGCCACCTTCGCCGCACGGCGCCTGCAGGACATGGCCGGCAACAGCTCGGCGGTGGTCGCCATCGAACTGCTGGCCGCGGCCCAGGGCGTTGAGTTCCACGCCCCGCTGCAAAGCTCGCCGCCGCTGCAGGCGGTACTGAAGATGGTCCGCGCCCAGGTGCCGGCCTATGACCAGGACCGCTACTTCGCCCCGGACATCGCCGCCGCCCGCGCCTGGGTGGAGGAAGGCGCGCTGAGCCGCTGGCTGGACTATTCGCGGCTGTACGCCTGATAGGAGGACGATGGCGTTTTACGCCATCGCGGGCGTGGCCCGCTCCTACAGGGAAACTGGGCCACGCCCGCGAAAGCGCCTGCAAGGCGCTTCTCCCACCAACGAAAAAGGGTGCCTCTCGGCACCCTTTGTTCAGTGTGATTCGAGTTCGATCACGCAGATATCGGCACTTCCCGCCACCCTCAACCGCCACTCCCGCAGCCGCGCCTCGCCCTCGGCAAGCAGCGTGTCATGCAGCCCCAGCACAGCGGCGTCCCCGCCATCCTGGCAGACGTGAAGCCCCTCGCCCGCACTGAACAGCAGCACCGTCGACGCGCTGCTGAAGAACTGCGCTTCACCACCCACCCGCAGCCACTGCAGGCGCGCGCGGTAACGGGTCGGCGCGTAGATCAGGTTGAAATCGCGGATGGCGCCGCCGAGCAGTTCGCAGTCCACCGCGCTGGCGCCATCGAAGGCGAAGGCGTCGAGGGCACGCAGCTCGCGCGACGGCACGCCGTCCACCGTCAGGCGCATGCCCTCGCCTTCCAGCACACTGATCACCCGCTGGTAGCCGCTGAACGCGGAGAACGGCCCCGGCGCGCCGACGTCGGCGATCGACAGGCGCCAGCCGAAGCCGTCCAGGCCGTCGCCGGCATCGCGGAGGATTTCGCGGGTGCTGCCCGCGCCGTTCTTCCAGGGCATCACCGGGTAGTCGGCGGCCCGCAGCAGGCGCTGGTTCATGAGGAGAAGCGTCCTTCCAGGCGGTAGCGCGAACCCGGGTAGAGCAGGCGCGCGCTGGTGACGGTATTGCGCCCCGACCAGGTGCGCCGACGGATCATCAGGCACGGCTCGTGGCGGTCGATGTTCAGCAGCCTGCATTCCTCGGCGTCGGGCAACACCGCCTCGACCACGTGCTCGCCCTCGCTGAGCGGCGCCACCTGGGTCAGGTAGGCGAACGGCGTCTGCCCGGTGAAGTCCTGCTTGAGGTAGTCCGGGGCCACGGCGGCGTTCACGTAGCGGTCCTCGATCTGCACCGGCACGTCGTTCTCGAAATGCACGATCAGCGAATGGAACACCCGCTGGCCCTCGCGCACGTCCAGCGCCAGGGCGCGCTCGGCGCTGGCCTTTTCCTCTTCCAGGCGGACCACCACGCAATGGTGGCGATGGCCGCGCGCCTCGATCTCCTCGGCGATGTTCTGCACCTGGAACAGCGCCGACTGGCCCTTGGGCTCGGCGACGAAGGTGCCGACACCCTGCATGCGCACCAGCAGGCCGTCGTTGGTCAGCTCGCGCAGCGCGCGGTTGATGGTCATGCGGCTGACGCCCAGTTCGTTGACCAGCTCGCTTTCCGACGGCACGCGATGGTGCGGTGGCCAGGCGCCGGACTGGATCTGCTGGACGATCATCTGCTTCACCCGCGCGTACAGCGGCGCGGGCAGGTCGCCCATCCGCGAGGCCAGCGAGGAGCCCTCCGCGGGCGGGGTGGGCGAAGTCGATGGGGGCACGGGAAAACTCCTTGTCGTGGCGACAGTGGGCGAAGACGGCTGGGCGTGTGGCGCTGCGCGCCTGTTCCCCCGGCATGTACCGGATTCGACCGGTGCATACAAGCCCCGCGACGACCGCCGGGCATGCCGCGTAGTTTACGATCACCTTAAACGTCTGTATATGTATATACAAATTCGAAGAGCCCTGCGAGGACCTCGCCATGCCCGCCCTGTTCGCCGAACGCGCCCTCCTGCCCAATGGCTGGGCGCGCGATGTCCGCTTCGAGATTGGTGCCGACGGGCTGCTCGCCCGGGTCGAGGCCGAGGCCAGCAGCGAGGGTGCCGAGCGCCTGCGCGGGCCGGTGCTGCCGGGCATGCCCAACCTCCACTCGCACGCCTTCCAGCGCGCCATGGCCGGCCTCGCCGAGGTCGCCGGCAATCCCAACGACAGCTTCTGGACCTGGCGCGAGCTGATGTACCGCCTGGTCGGCCGCATCACCCCGGAACAGCTGCAGGTGATCGCCCGCCAGCTGTACATCGAGATGCTCAAGGCCGGCTACACCGGGGTCGCCGAATTCCACTACGTGCACCATGACCGCGACGGCAAGCCCTACGCCGAGCCGGCCGAGCTGTCCCTGCGGGTCAGCCAGGCGGCCAGCGAGGCCGGCATCGGCCTGACCCTGCTGCCAGTGCTCTACAGCCACTCGGGCTTTGGCGGGCAACAACCCAACGAGGGCCAGCGGCGCTTCATCAATGGCACCGACGCCTATCTGGAACTGATCCACGGCCTGCAACGGCGCCTGGCGGCGCAGCCGGCGCAACGCGTCGGCCTGTGCTTCCACTCGCTGCGCGCGGTGACCCCGCAGCAGATCACCCAGGTGCTGGAATCGGACTGCAGCGACGCGCCGATCCACATCCACATCGCCGAGCAGCAGAAGGAAGTCGCCGACTGCCTGGCCTGGAGCCAGCGCCGGCCGCTGCAATGGCTGTACGAGAACATCGAGGTGGACCCGCGCTGGTGCCTGGTCCACGCCACCCACGCGGAGCCCGAGGAAGTCGCCGCCATGGCCCGCAGCGGCGCGGTGGCCGGGCTGTGCCTGACCACCGAGGCCAACCTCGGCGACGGCATCTTCCCGGCGGTGGACTACCTGGCCCAGGGCGGCCGCCTGGGCATCGGCTCGGACAGCCACGTGTCGCTGAGCGTGGTCGAGGAGCTGCGCTGGCTGGAATATGGCCAGCGCCTGCGCGACCAGCGGCGCAACCGCCTGTACCGCAGCGATCAGCCGAACGTCGGCCAGACCCTCTACGAAGCCGCCCTGCACGGCGGCGCCCAGGCCCTCGGGCAGCCGGTGGGCGAACTGGCGGCGGGCCGCCGCGCCGACCTGCTGGTGCTCGACGGCAACGACCCCTACCTGGCCACCGCCACCCCCGACACCCTGCTCAACCGCTGGCTGTTCGCCGGCGGCGACCGTCAGGTGCGCGACGTGATGGTCAACGGCAAGTGGGTGGTGCGGGAGCGCCGGCATGCGCTGGAGGAACGCAGCGCCGGGGAGTTCGTCGGGGTGTTGCGGGAATTGCTGGCGTAGACCGAACGGCGGATAACGCGGAGCGTTATCCCCCTACGTCGACCCCGGCCGTTTCATTCACTTCCCGGCGATCGCGCTGTCCTTGCTCCGCCAGATCAGGTCGCTGGTGTCGTAGCCGTTGCGGTTGGCTTCGGCCAGCAGGCGGCGCAGGGTCGCTTCGGGCAGGCTGGTCTGCCGGGCGAGTATCCACAGGTAGTCGCGGTCGCTGTTGCCGACCAGCGCCATCTGGTAGTCCGGGTCGACGTAGAGCACCCGGTAGTCGCCGCGCACCAGGTCGGGCAGCAGGCGGGTCGGCCAGTTGTCGAAGCGCACCCAGAAGGCGTCGGTGCTGCCCGGCTTCTGCGGCATGGCCGTGCCGAACACCTGTTTCCAGCTGCCGTCGGCGGTGCGGCAGCGGTTGCGCACACCGATAGTGCCGTCGGTGCGCACGCTGTAGAGGGCCTCGGATTGCAGACAGGCGCGCTGGAAGATCATCGGCTTGCGCGCCAGCTCGTACCAGGTGCCCTGGTAGCGCTGCGGGTCGACCTGGACGCTGCGCGGCAGGTCCTCGGCGTGCCCGGCGCAGCCCCACAGGGAGGAAGCGAACAGCGCGCCGGCGAGAACCCGCAGCCAGGCGTTCATCTCACTTCAGGCCCTTGCCGGAGAACATCAGCACCTTGTCACCGGCGTACTGCACGCTGACGAAGGTGTTGTCGTCGCCCCAGGTGCAGCTGGACACGCCCAGCGCGCCGGAGCACTCGGTGGGCTTGCCGAGCAGGCTCTCCACCTCTTCCTTGGCCATGCCGGCCTTGAGCTTGGAATAGTTCTCCTGATTGAGCTTGCTGCAGGCGGCCATGGCGATGCAGACGGCGATCAGGGCGATACGGCGGAAGGACATGGGCAACTCCATTGTCGAAAGGTCCGTTGAACAAGCGTGGCACAGGCCGCGCAAAACGCAGCCTTGGAGTCAGAAACGCGAGCCGGGTTCCTTGAGGAAGGCGGTTTCTTCGGCGCTGGAATCGCGGCCCAGGATGGCGTTGCGATGGGGGAAGCGGCCGAAGCGCGCGATCACCACGCGGTGGCGCTCGGCGTAGCGCAGGAAGTCGGCGAACAGCGCCTGGTCGCCGGCATCGGCGTGCGCGTGCAGCGCGCCGAAGGCGGCCACGGCCTGGTCCTGCTGCGACAGGTCCTCGGCATGCTCCAGCACCAGGTAGACGAACACCCGCTCGACCGGCTGCAGCTGGCGGTCCAGCCCGGCGGCCAGGCCGCGGCGCACCAGTTCCTGGGCGCGGGCGTCGCCGGCGAAGGCGCGCGGGGTATCGCGGAAGACCATGCGCGGCAACTGGTCGAGCAGCAGGATCAGCGCCAGCCAGCCCTGGGCCGTGTCGGCCCAATCGGCCAGCCCGCCGTCCAGGGCCTGGCGCACCAGGCCGCCGAAACGGTTGTCCGAAGCCACGTCCTCGCAGGCGCTCTTGCCGAACCACAGGCCGTTGCGCTGGGCGGCGACGTCACTGGCGCGCAGGGCGTCGCCGAACCACCAGTCGAGCAGCGCCTGCCAGGCGGGCTGGGTGGTCATCAGGCCTGGTGGTAGCCGGTGACGCGCTCGACTTCTTCCTTCGAGCCGAGGAACACCGCGACGCGCTGGTGCAGGCTGTCGGGCTGGATGTCGAGGATGCGCTGGGTGCCGTTGGTGGCGGCGCCGCCGGCCTGCTCGATGATGAACGACATCGGGTTGGCCTCGTACATCAGGCGCAGCTTGCCGGGCTTGCTCGGCTCGCGGGCGTCGCGCGGGTACATGAACACGCCACCGCGAGTCAGGATGCGGTGCACGTCGGCCACCATCGAGGCGATCCAGCGCATGTTGTAGTTCTTGCCCAGCGGGCCTTCCTTGCCGGCCAGCAGCTCGTCGACGTAGCGCTTCACCGGGGCTTCCCAGTGGCGCTGGTTGGACATGTTGATGGCGAACTCGGCGGTGCTGGTCGGCACGCTGATGTTGTCGTGGGTGAGGACGAAGGTGCCCAGCTCGCGGTCCAGGGTGAAACCCTTGACGCCGTTGCCCAGGGTCAGCATCAGCATGGTCTGCGGGCCGTAGATGGCGTAGCCGGCGGCGACCTGGGTGGTGCCCGGCTGGAGGAAGGCTTCCTCGCGCAGGTGGTCGTTCTGGCTCAGGTGCTCGGCCGGGCAGCGCAGGACCGAGAAGATGGTGCCGACCGAGACGTTGACGTCGATGTTGCTGGAGCCGTCCAGCGGGTCGAACACCAGCAGGTAGGCGCCTTTCGGGTACTTGCCGGGAATCTGGTAGGGATGGTCCATTTCCTCGGAGGCCATGCCGGCCAGGTTGCCGGCCCACTCGTTGGCTTCCAGGAGGATTTCGTTGGACAGCACGTCGAGCTTCTTCTGCACTTCGCCCTGCACGTTCTCGGTTTCCATGCTGCCGAGCACGCCGCCGAGCGCGCCCTTGGAGACCGCGTGGCTGATTTCCTTGCACGCACGCGCCACGACCTCGACGAGGTGACGCAGGTCGGCCGGGGTGTTGTGGCTGCGGGTCTGCTCGATCAGGTAGCGGCTGAGGGTAACGCGGGACATGGAGGGACTCCGGGGAGAAGTAGGGAAAAAACTGCGCGCATTCTAGCGTGGAATCGAGCGCGCCGCCTCCCGTGCGGCGGCGCCCGTCCAGTGCTTGGAGTGCGCCGCCACGGCGCGGTTCCCTTGGCGCTGCGGCGCTCGGTCGCGGCCCCCGCTCAGCCGCCGGAGCGCTGCCCGCGCAGCAGGCTGAAGGCCATCGCGCCAAGCAGCAACACACCGCCCAGCAGCACGGCCCAGAGGCCGATGCGCTTCCAGTCGCCGCCGCTCGCCGCGGCGTCCTGGGCCTGGGCGACCTGGAGCGTGCCGGCCAGGCTGGCCTGGCCGATCTGGCCGGGCTTGTCCGCCTGGTAGCCGGGGATCAGCACGCTCAGCGGCAGGCTGGCGGACGTCGCCTCGCGCTTGCCCATGGCCAGCTGGTACGGCGCGCTGCCACGGACCAGGAACACCATCTCGCGGGCGCGCATGGCCACGCTCAGGCTCGGCGCGGCCGTGCCCAGGCCGGTGCCGCGCTCGTCGGTGACCAGGCGCAGCTGGCGCACCGGCTGGCCGCCGAGGACCAGTTCGTCCTGGCGCACCTGGCGACCGTCCAGCGGCAGGTCGTAGAGCACACCGCGCGCCAGCGGGTACCAGTTGTCCTGCGTGCCCTGCCCCGCGTTGTTGCGCGCGGACAGCGCGACCGGCGCCATCAGGTGCTGCGCCGCCGGGTCGAGGTTGACGCGCACCCGCTCCAGCGGCAGCGCCTGGGGCAAATCCCAGCGGTAGCTGCCGTCCTGCTCGCGACGCCCGGCGATGGGCTCGGACCAGACCAGCGGCGCGCTCGCCGCCACGTCGGTGCGGCCTTCGAGGCGCGCGGCCTTGAGCGTCACCGCGGCGTTACCGGCCGGCCACGACAGGCGCAGGTAGCGGGCCTTCTCGCCGGGCAGGACGACGTCGCTGACGTCCATGCGCTCGCCATTGAAGCTCAGCCGGGCGAGCTGGCCGTCGCCCCAGGAACGCCAGTGCTGCAGATCGTCGCTGGCCTCGATGCGGAAGTGCTGGAAGCCTTCGGCGTCGCTGCTCCAGTCCAGCGCCAGGCGCTCGAACGGGAAGTCCGCGGCGCCAGCGTCCAGCAACCAGCCGCTGCGGCGCTCGCCGGCCGCCGCGGGGGCGGCGTCGGGCAGCACCTCGACCAGGGTGCCGGTGGTGCTGCGCTGGATACGCAGGCCCGGCTGCTGGCCGGGATCGGCCTCGGCGCCATACAGCGGGAACAGCCGCGCGCCGGCCTCGTGGGCCGTGCTGCTGCCCTGCGCCGGCGCGGCGCTCAGGGCGTAGGGCAGCGCCTCGCCCTCCTTGTCGAACACCCGCAGGTCACGCAGGTCGGCGTGGGCGGCGGCCATCTGCACGCTCATCGGCACCTGCAGGCGATACCAGGGGCCCTCGCCCTGCAGTTGCAGGGGCACCTGCAGCGGGTAGTCCGCCGCGTTCTCGGCGGCTTCGAGCGCCGGGGCGGCCAGGCCCAGGCAAAGGATCAGGGGAAACAGCTTCATGCCGGGGGTTGCTCCTGTTCCGCCAGTGCGCGACGCGGTGGCAGCGGTGCGAAATAGCCGACGACCAGCAGCAGCACGCCGACGCCGATGAAGGAAACGATGCGCTCCAGGCTGCCGCTGTTGCCCAGTTCGACGAAGAACAGCTTGATCACCACCACGCCGATCAGCCCGGCGCCGACCATCCACAGGTCGCGCCGGCCGCGCAGGTGGCCGCCGACCATCAGGCCGAGGGCGATCAGCGTCCAGACGATCGACAGCCCGGCCTGCACCAGCATCGACGCGCCCAGCGCTTCGGCGTCGAAAGGCACGTCGCCCCAGTGGTGCGCGGTGCGGCACACGGCCATGGTCAGCAGGGCGAACAGCGAAAGACCCAGGACCGCCTGTGCCGGCAGGCGCGCAAGCTCCGCGCGCAGGCCCAGCTGCGGCAGGCCTTCGCGGCTCCACTGGAAGATCGCCGCCAGCACGATCAGCATGCCCAGCTCCAGCGGGTTGAGCAGCGGCAGGTAGGGCAAGGGTTGCGCCGCGCCATCGCTGGCCAGGTTGACCAGCCAGAACCAGCCGAGCAGCGCCAGCGCCACCGGCGCCGCCGCCAGCGCGCGGTACTCGCGGGGGAAGCCGGCGACCGGCCAGGGCAGGCCGCGCCGCGCGCCCATGAGGATCAGGTACAGGCTCGGCACCAGTGCCCAGCCCAGCCAGCGCCAGGCGTTGTGGTGTTCGGCCAGGGCGAGGAACAGGTAGCGCAGTTGCAGCGCCAGCACCGCCAGCAGCAACCAGCAGCCGAGCACGTGGGCGGCGCGCAGCGGCAGCGTCGGCAGATCGCCCTCCAGGCGCCTGAGCGTCCAGAAGTGCACGGTGAACAGCGCGCCCCAGCCCAGCCAGCCCCATTCGCCGAAGGGCTGGTAATAGCTGTTCCAGGCCCCGAGCAGCGCCAGCACGCCCAACGGCGCCAGGGCCAGGCAGGCCAGCGCCAGGGCGCGCCAGCGTTCGCGGCGGGCGATCAGGCTCCACAGCAGCACGCTCGCGGCCGCCACCAGCAGGGCGATGTGTTCGCGCTGCGGCGCCGCAACGAAGCGCTGGATCTCGCACAGGGCGGTCAACGCCCACCAACCGGCGCCCCAGACCAGCAGCAGGCGCGACAGGTGTTCCAGGGTCAGCGCGCCGAGCTGCAGCGCCTCGCCGCCCGCCCCCGCGCGGTGCAGGCGCCAGGCCCCGACCAGCGCCGCCAGCGCCAGCACCGCCGGGCACCAGAAGCCGCTGTGGGCCAGGGGCGTCAGCCCCGCGCCGGAAAGCCCGGCGAGCAGGCCCTGCCCGCTGAACAGCAGCGCCGCACCACCGATGACCTGCAGCGCCAGGCTGAACACGAAGCTCGCGCGCTGGCGCAGCGCCAGGCTCAGCCAGAGGATCAGCAGGCCGCTGCCGGCCCACACCGCCGCGGCGCTGCGCCAGGGCAGGACGAACAGCACCGCCAGGTTGACGAAGGCCAGGCCGGCCAGCAGCACCGCGCTCAGGCCGAGCATCAGCCGGCGGTCGTCGCGCACCAGCGGGTCGCGCGCGGCGAGGATCATCCCGGCGATCAGCGCCAGGCCGATCAGGCTGGCGCTGAACAGCCCGGTCCAGCCGCTGCCGAGCACGCCGGCGCCGTCGCCACCGCGCAGGTCGGCGAGGAACAGCGCGCCGCCGAGCAGTTGCACGGCGAAGGCGCAGAACAGGAAGGTCCGCGAACCCAGGCGCAGGCCGGCGAACACCGTGGCCAGGCCGGCCAGCGCCCAGCACATGGCGGTGCCCGGCACGGCGAAGCACAGCGGCGCGATCAGGTACAGGAACGCCAGTCCGCACGCCGCCAGCGCCGGCTGGCAACGCGGCTCCCAGGCGAACAGGCCGGCATCGCCGTGACGACGCAGCTGCCAGTAGCTGAACAGCAGCGCCGCGCCAAGCATCAGGGCGCCCAGCGGCGCGCCGTCCAGCAGGTTATCCACACCCGCGCGCAGCCCGCCGAGGAAGGCGATGGCCGCCCCGGCCTGCAGCAGCAGGGCGAACATCCGCGCCAGCCGACGCCGCTGGCGCAGGCCCAGCCAGTAGATGCCGGCACCCTCCACCGCCCAGGCCGCCGAGGTCCAACGGGCGTCCAGGCCCAGCGGGATCGCCAGGGTGCCGAAGACCACCCCCAGCGCCAGGCAGGCCTCCACCAGCAGCAGCGCGCGGCCGGCGGTGCGCCCGGCCAGCAGGCGCGCCAGGCCCATGTAGAACAGCCCCAGCGCCAGCGCGCTGAACGCCGGGCCGAACTCCAGGTGGCGGATCACCGCGTACTGCAGGCCGAAGCCGATCAGCGGCGCGCCGAACAGCACGGTGCCGTCGACGTAGTCGGTCTGCCGCAGCGACCAGCGCAGCGTCTCGTCACGCCCGGCGCCCTCCTCCAGCCCGGCGGCCTCGCGCAGGCGACGACGGGCGAAGAGCAGGCCGATGGCCACGTACATCAGGAAGAACAGCAGCAGGAAGGGCTCGGTGCTGGCGAACAGCTCCGGCGTGTAGGAACGCAGCCCCCAGGCGAAGCCGATACCGAAGGTGCCGAAGAAGCCGATCAGGTTGAGCAGGCGCCAGGCGCGGAACCAGGCGATGGCGAAGATGCCGGCGTTGAGCAGCGCGAAGTAGCTGAACAGAGCGACGTGGTTGCCGGCGCCGGTGGAGGTCAGGATCGGCGCGGCGAAGCCACCCAGCGCGGCGGCGGCGGCGAGGCCGAGGGCGTCCTGCAGCACCGCGAGCACGGCGGAGAACACGGTCACCGCCACCAGCAGGCCGAGCGCCTGGCCGGAAGTCAGCAGCGGGTGCAGGCGCATGGCGGCGAATACCGTCAGGTAGAGCACCGCGATCCCGGTGCCCTGCAACAGCAGGCCGTAGGTCGCGCGCTTGTGCCGCAGCCACCAGCCCAGGCCCAGCAGGGCGATGGCGGCGGCGGCCACGCCCATGTAGCGCAGCTCCACCGGCACCACCACGCGCTCGGAGGCGTAGCGCAGCAGGAAGGCCAGGCCGAGGAACAGCAGCAGCACACCGACGCGCAGCACGGTGTTGCCGCCGAACAGCCAGCCACGGGCGGCGGCGAAGGCGCGCTCGAACCAGGAAGGGCCAGAGGGCGCCACCGGCTCGCTTTCCCAGGCCGAGGCCTGGCGAGCGGCCGGCGTGGGCGCGGGCTCACTGGCCCAGGCCTCCTCGACAGGCTCCGGTGCCACAGCGGCGGGTGTCGCGGGCAGCTCGATATCCCAGACCAGCTCGGGCTCGGCGGCCGCCTCGACCGCTGCCGGCGACGCCTCGACGGCAGCCTCCGGCTCAGCCGCAACCACCGCCGGGGCGCCCTGCTCCAGGCGCAACAGGCGCTGGTACAACGCCTCGGTGCCCGCCTCGAAGCGCTCGCCGAACTGCTCCAGCTTGAGCCGCATGGCCGAGTTCTGCCGCTGCAGGCCGTGCAACACCAGGGCCTGGCCAAGCAACAGGCCGAGCCCGGCACCAAGCAAACCGTCGGCGATCGACTCGTCCCAGGCGACGCCCAGCGCCAGGCCGATCAGCATGAAGATCCATTGCATGCGGTTGCATCCTTGAACTAGGGGTGCACGCCCCATCCAGCGGGCATGCGCGGCATTGAGTATATCGGCCCGGACGACCGCCACCGGACTACTGCGCATGAAGACGCGCCGGCCCCCCTCCGAGGCACAGGCGGGACAGCGACATAGACTGTCGCGACCACGGGCAAGCTCTGTCGCATCGAACGC
>NZ_JARJLT010000276.1 GCF_029335315.1 Pseudomonas citronellolis | reverse complement strand
CTGGTCTAGCTTTTCAGCAGTTTCAGGGCCTTCTCGGTCATGGCGACGCAGGCCTTGGTATTGCCTTGCTCCTGGGCCTGGGCGGCTTTTTCCTGCAGGCGCATGGCTTGCTCCTGAACGCTGTCGCTGCGGTGGGTGCTCTGCATGCTCTCGTCGATCTTCTGCAGGTTGTCGTCGCAGCGGTCGGCGGCGAAAACCGGCGACGCGAGCAGCGCGGCGCTGATGAACAGAATGGCGGTTTTCATGGTGCGATACCTGTAAGGCTGAACATGGCACAGGCGGCGTCTCGCCAGGCGAGCGGGGCCTGAACGGTGGACCGCCCGTGGCTCGCCGGGGTTCAGGAATTCTGCGCGGACGGCAGCTCCACCAGTACCCCAAGGCCTGCGCCGCCCAGGCCGGGGTGCAGGCTGATGCGGCCCTGGTGGATCTCCACCACGCGCTTGACGATCGGCAGGCCCAGGCCGCTGCCACCGCTGCCGGCGGCCACGCTGGGGCTGCGGTAAAAGCGGGTGAAGATGGCCGCCTGCTCGGCGGCGACGACGCCGGGGCCGGAGTCCAGCACCCACAGCTGTACCTGCTGGTCGACGGTCGCCAGGCGCACTTCCACGTGGCCGCCCTCGGGGGTGTAGCGCAGGGCGTTGCCGACCAGGTTGCCGAGCATGATGCCCAGCCACACCGGCACGCCCATGATCGCGCCGCCCTGGCTGTCCAGGGTCAGCTCGATGCGCTTGTCGATGGCCTGGGGCGCCAGCTCGGCGATGGTTTCCTCGCTGAGCTGGGCGAGGTCGACGCGGGCGAAGGTCTCGTGCAGTTCTTCGTTGTCCAGGCGCGCCAGCAGGAGGATCTGCTCCATCAGCGTGCCGATGCGCTCGACGCTGCGGCTGACCTGCTGCAGGCCGTGGGCGTGCACCGCCGGGTCGGAGGAGCGCAGCGCCACCTGGGCGTGGGTGCGCAGGCTGGCCAGCGGCGTACGGATTTCGTGGGCGGCGTCGCTGGTCAGGCGGCGCTCGGCTTCCATCGCCTGGCCCAGGCGCTCCAGCAGCAGGTTGAGTTCGTTGACCAGGCTGTGCACTTCCACCGGCGCGCGGTTCAGCGCCAGCGGCTGCAGGCTGCGCGCGCTGCGCTGGTGCAGTTGCGCGGTCAGCCCGTACAAGGGCGCCAGGCCACGGCTGACCCCCAGCCACACCAGCAGGGCGAGCAACGGCAGGGCCAGCAGCAGCGGGAACAGTGCGCTGAGCAGCAGCAGGTGCAGGGTGTGGCTGCGGTGGTGGAGGTTCTCGACGATCCAGATGCGCGCGCGCTGGTCGCTGGTGCTCAGTTGCAGGATGCGCCAGTGGTTGCCGGCCTGTTCCAGCTCGGAGAAGCCGGGGCCCTGCTGCTCGGCTTCGGGCGGCAGGCCGGGGGTGGCGAACAGGCGCTGGTCGGTGTACCACAGCGAGTAGCCCAGGGCGGATTCGCGGCGCACCAGCGGCAGGCCCTCGATGGCCTTGCGGCTGCGGGCGATCAGCTCGCCCATGCCGCCGGGGGAGATGTGGTCGTCGGCGACGTCGACCAGGCGCAGCGCGGCCTCGCCGAAGTCGACCATGTCCTCGTCGTACAGGCGGTTCACCTGGCGCAGCGCCAGGTGGTAGGTGAGGGTGCCGGCCAGCAGCCAGCACAGGGTCACGCCGCCGATCAGCAACAGCAGCAGGCGCCGGCTCAGCGAACCGGCGCGGTGCGCGCGACCGTTGCCGCTCAAGCGCCGTCCTTGGGTCGGTCGATACCGTAGCCGATGCCGCGCACGGTGCGGATCAGCTCGTTGCCGAGCTTGCGCCGCAGGTGATGCACGTGGACCTCGATGGCGTTGCTTTCCAGCTCGCCGTCCCAGCCATACAGCGCCTCGACCAGGCGCGTGCGCGAAAGCACCTTGCCGCGCTGTTCCAGCAGCAGGCGCAGCAGCGCGTATTCGCGCGGCGCCAGTTCCACCTGCTCGCCGGCCAGGCTGACGTGGTGGGTGGCCGGGTCCACGCGCAGCTCGCCATGTTCCAGCAGCGGCTGGGCGCGGCCGGTGTGACGGCGGGTGAGGGCGCGCACGCGGGCCAGCAGTTCGTCGAGGTCGAAGGGCTTGCTCAGGTAGTCGTCGGCGCCGGCGTCGAGGCCGGCGACGCGGTCGGCCACCTTGTCGCGGGCGGTGAGGATCAGCACCGGGGTCATGTCGCCGCGCTTGCGCAGGCCGCGCAGCACTTCCATGCCGTCGCGGCGCGGCAGGCCGAGGTCGAGCACCAGCAGGTCGAATTCGTCGGTGGCCAGGGCCTGGTCGGCGGCCACGCCGTCGGTGACCCAGTCCACGGTGTCGCCTTCCAGGCCCAGCCCGGCGCGGATGCCGTCGCCCAGCAGGGGGTCGTCTTCAGCCAGCAGGATTCGCATGTTCCGTCCTCTTTCGCGGGGGCGCCGCGAGCGTTCCGAGCAGGATAGCCGCAGCGGCGGTTTCGCGGCAGAGGCTGGCAGCGCTCGCTTAACGCGCGGTTAAGACAGCCACGTAGGGCGAATAACGCCTACGGCGTTATCCGCCATCGTGCCCGGGCCGTGATGTGCCGGGGCAGCGGCGGATAACCGCGAACGGTTATCCGCCCTACGCGGGGCTGATCCGCGGGTCTACGCCTGCGCGCGCGGGCGGGTGACGCGGTCCACCAGGTAGACCACGCCGTGATAGTCGATGCCGCTGTGGGCGCTCAGGCCGATCTCGCAGGTGCGGCTGGTGGAGACGCCTTCGTCGCAGTACTGCACCGCGTCCTTCAGGCTGCGCAGCGAGTGGGCGTTGAGTTCCGGGGTGGTGAAGCCCTTGTCGCCGGCGAAGCCGCAGCAGTGGATGCCCTCGGGGATTACCACTTCGCTGGCGCAGCGGCGCACCAGGTCGATCAGCGCCTGGCTTTCGCCCAGGTGCTGGGTGCTGCAGGTGACGTGCACCGCCACCGGCTTGTCCAGCGGCTGGAACTCCAGGCGCTCGACCAGGAAGCTGCGGATGAACTTCACCGGATCGTAGATCTTCAGCCGGCTGTCGGCCAGGTCCTGGACCAGGCGCAGGGTGCAGGGGCTGGTGTCGCAGTAGATCGGGTCGAGGCCGCCACGGCTGGCTTGCAGCAGCGCGGCGAGCAGCTCGTCGCGCTTGTCGTCGGCCTGCTGCTGGTAGCCCTTGGAGGCGAACGGCTGGCCGCAGCAGAGGTTGTCGGCGTTGTCCGGGAACACCACCTGGTAGCCGGCTTTCTCCAGTAGCTGGCGGGTCTTGTCGATCAGCGGCACCTGCTCTTCGTCGCTGGCTGCCGGGCCCATGGCGCGGGACACGCAGGCGGTCAGGTAGACCACGCGCGGGCGGCTGTCGTCGAGGCTGCGCGGTGGCGCCGGCAGGCGCACCGGTTGCGGCATCGCCGGGTTCCACTGCGGCACGCGGCCCTTGCTGGCGTGGCTGATGGAGGCGCTGACGCTGGCCAGGCGCGGCGCGCCGAGGAGCCTGCGCGCGCCGTTGGCGACGTGGAGCATGAAGCGCGCGCCCTGCATGGCGGTGGCGAAGTTGCGCGCCAGCCAGGTGGCGGTGCCGGGGTGGCGGGTTTCCTCGCCGCGCAGTTTCTTCACCAGCTCGCCGGTGTTGATGTTCACCGGGCAGCGCTGGGCGCACAGGCCGGTGGCGGCGCAGGTGTCGATGCCCTGGTACTGGTAGTCGCGCTCCAGCTGCGTGGTGTCGATGCCGCTGCGGCGCTTGGCCTGGATGTCGCGCCACATGACGATGCGCTGGCGCGGGCTGAGGGTCAGCCCCTTGGACGGGCAGACCGGCTCGCAGAAGCCGCATTCGATGCACTTGTCGACGATCTCGTCGGCGGCCGGCAGCGGCTTGAGGTTCTTCAGGTGCAGTTGCGGGTCGTCGGTGAGGATCACCCCGGGGTTGAGGATGCCCTGCGGGTCGAGCAGGCGCTTGAGCTGCCACATCAGCTGGTAGGCGTCGTGGCCCCACTCCAGCTCGACGAAGGGCGCCATGTTGCGCCCGGTGCCGTGCTCGGCCTTCAGCGAGCCGCCGTACTCCACCGCCACCAGGTGCGCCACGTCGTCCATGAAGGCCGAGTAGCGCGCCACCTGCGCGGGCGAATCGAAGCCCTGGGTGAAGACGAAGTGCAGGTTGCCCTCCAGCGCGTGGCCGAACAGGATCGCCTCGTCGTAGCCATGCTTGTCGAACAGCTCGATCAGGCGGTTCACGCCTTCGGCCAGCTTCTCGACGGGGAAGGTGACGTCCTCGATGATCACCGTGGTGCCGGTCTCGCGCACCGCGCCCACAGCCGGGAAGGTGTCCTTGCGGATGCGCCAGAGCTGGTTGTAGACCACCGGGTCTTCGCTGAAGTCGACCTGTTTCTCCACCGGGAAGTCGGCGATGGAGGCCATGATCTGCGCCAGCTGTTCGTGCAGCAGCGTCTGGGTGGCCGCGCGGGATTCGATGAGCAACGCGCAGGCGCCGGCGGACAGGCTCTTCACCCACACCGGCATGCCCTGCATGTTCTCTACCGAGCGCAGGCTGCGGCGGTCGAGCAGCTCCACGGCGGACACCGGCTGCAGCTTGAGCACCGGCACGGCCTTGCAGCAGGTTTCCACGTCGGGGAAGACGATCAGCGCGCTGGCCTTGTGCGGGTGGTCCGGCACGGTGTCGTAGGTCACCGCGCTGATGAAGCCGAGGGTGCCCTCGGAGCCGACCATCAGGTGGGTGAGGATGTCCAGCGGCTGGTCGTAGTCCACCAGCGCGTTGAGGGAGAAGCCGGTGGTGTTCTTCAGCCGGTACTTGTGGCGGATCTTCGCTGCCAGCTCGGGGTTGGCGCGGGTCTGCCGGCCCAGCTCGGCCAGGCGCTCCAGGGTGTCGCCATGGCTGGCGCGGAAGGCGTCGAGGCTGGCCTCGTCCTCGCTGTCCAGCAGGGTGCCGTCGGCCAGCAGCAGGCGCATACCGGCCAGGGTGTTGTAGCTGTTCTGCGCGGTGCCGCAGCACATGCCGCTGGCGTTGTTGGCGACGATGCCGCCGATCTTGCAGGCGTTGATCGAGGCCGGGTCCGGGCCGATCTTGCGGCCGAAGGGCGCCAGCCAGGCGTTGGCCTGCGCGCCGATCACGCCGGGCTGCAGGCGGATCTGCTCGCCGCCGGCGCGGATGTCGCGGCCGTTCCAGTTGTCGCCGAGGACCAGCAGCACCGAGTCGCTGACCGCCTGGCCGGAAAGACTGGTGCCGGCCGCGCGGAAGGTCACCGCCACTTGTTGGGCGTGAGCGGCGCGCAGCAGGGTGCGCACCTCGTCTTCGCTCTCGACGCGGATCACCAGCTTGGGGATCAGCCGGTAGAAGCTGGCGTCGGTGCCGAAGGCCAGGGTCGAGAGGGGATCATCGAAACGCCGCTCGCGCGGGATCAGGTGTTCTACCGTGTCGAGGAAAGCGGCGGGCAAGCTCATGGCGGCTCCGGTCATCATCGGTGAGCGTGGACCGCTGGACGGCCCATCGGTGTTCTTTTGGTTCGAACGCGCGCGGGCACGTTCTTTTGTAGGAGCGAGCTTGCTCGCGAACCCGGTGGGCTCGGAGTTGGGCAGGTTCGCGAGCAAGCTGGGGGGCTTCAGGCGCCCAGTTCGCGGACCAGCGAATCGCGGCTGATCTCGCCGATGGTCTTGGCGCCGGTCAGCACCATGGCCACGCGCATTTCCTTCTCGATCAGCTCCAGCAGGTTGCGCACGCCGGCTTCGCCGTCCACCGCCAGGGCGTAGAGGAAGGCGCGGCCGAGCAGCACGCTGTCGGCGCCGAGGGCGATCATGCGCACCACGTCGAGGCCGTTGCGGATGCCGGAGTCGGCGAGGATGGTCAGCTCGCCCTTCACCGCGTCGGCGATGGCCGGCAGGGCGCGGGCGCTGGAGAGTACGCCGTCGAGCTGGCGGCCGCCGTGGTTGGAGACGACGATGCCGTCGGCGCCGAATTTCACCGCGTCCCTGGCGTCTTCCGGGTCGAGGATGCCCTTGATCACCATCGGGCCGTCCCAGAAGTCGCGGATCCATTCCAGGTCCTTCCAGGAGATCGATGGGTCGAAGTTGGCGCCCAGCCAGCCGATGTAGTCGGCCAGGCCGGTGGGGTTGCCACGGTACCTGGAGATGTTGCCGAGGTCGTGCGGGCGGCCGAGCAGGCCCACGTCCAGGGCCCACTGCGGATGGGTCATGGCCTGCCACATGCGGCGCATGGGGGCGTTCGGGCCGCTCATGCCGGAGTGCGCGTCGCGGTAGCGGGCGCCGGGCACCGGCATGTCCACGGTGAACACCAGGGTGGTGACCCCGGCGGCCTTGGCGCGCTCCAGGGCGTTCTTCATGAAGCCGCGGTCCTTCAGCACGTAGAGCTGGAACCACATGGGCCGGTCGATGGCCGGCGCCACTTCCTCGATCGGGCATACCGAGACGGTCGACAGGGTGAAGGGCACGCCCTTCGACGCCGCCGCGCGCGCCGCCTGTACTTCTCCACGGCGGGCGTACATGCCGGTCAGGCCGACCGGGGCGAGGGCCACTGGCATCGCCAGGGTCTCGTTGAACAGCCGGGTTTCCAGGCTCAGCTCGGACATGTTCTTCAGCACGCGCTGGCGCAGGGCGATGTCCGACAGGTCCGCCACGTTGCGGCGCAGGGTGTGCTCGGCGTAGGCGCCGCCATCTGCGTAGTGGAACAGGAAGGGCGGAATCTTGCGTTGGGCCGCGGCGCGGTAGTCGGTGGAGGCGGAAATGATCATCTGGCAGGGCACCGGTTGGGGTGGACGGTGAGGGCCGGGCCCCGCTACGCAGCGGGAGCCCGGCAGGTACAGCTTAGTGAACGAGCATGCCGGTGAAGACATAGGCCTGCAGCAGGGTGATCACACCGATCACCGCGGCGAACAGCAGGCTGTGCTTCAGGGTGAAGCGGAACAGGTCGGATTCCTTGCCGACCATGCCGGTGGCGGCGCAGGCCACGGCGATGGATTGCGGCGAGATCATCTTGCCGGTCACGCCGCCGGTGGTGTTGGCGGCCACCAGCAGGGTGTCGTTGACCCCGATCTGGTGCGCGGTGGTGCCCTGCAGGGCGCCGAACAGCGCGTTGGAGGAGGTGTCCGAACCGGTCAGGAACACGCCCAGCCAGCCGAGGAACGGCGAGAAGAACGGGAAGGCCGCGCCGGTGCCGGCGAGCACCAGCGCCAGGGTGGTGGACATGCCGGAGAAGTTGGTGACGAAGGCGAACGCCAGCACCATGCCGATGGACAGCACCGGCCACTTCAGCTCGATCAGGGTTTCCTTGAAAGTGGTCAGACCAGTTTTCGCGGTGATGCGCAGGATGACCATCGAGATGATCGCGGAGATCAGGATCGCGGTGCCGGTGGCGGCTAGCGGGTCGAACTTGAACACGGCCGGCAGGGCGGTGGCGGCCGCGGCGATCGGCGGGCCCTTGAACACCAGTTGGTCGAGGCCGGGGATCGGGAAGTTGAACACCAGGCTATAGAGCGCGCCGCCGGGCAGGAACATGGCCTTGAACGGTTTCAGGGTCCAGATGGTGACCAGCACGGTGAGCACCAGGAACGGCGACCAGGCCTTGATGATCTCGCCGGCGCTGTACGGCGAGGGTTCGGCACGCGGCGCGCTGCCGCCGCCAGCGACGGCTGCACCGCCGGAGACGCCGAGCACTTCGGTGGCGTTGGCCGGCTGCCAGACCTTGAGGAACAGGGTCAGGCACACCAGGCTGATCAGCGCGGAGGTGATGTCCGGCAGTTCCGGGCCGATGAAGTTGGAAGTGAAGTACTGGCTGACGGCGAAGCTGCCGCCGGCGACCAGGGCGGCCGGCCAGGTTTCCTTCACGCCTTTCACGCCGTCCATCATGAACACCAGCCAGAACGGTACCAGCAACGACAGCAGCGGCAGCTGGCGGCCGGCCATGGCGCCGATCTTGAAGGCGTCGATGCCCGAGACCTGGCCGGCGACGATGATCGGGATGCCCAGGGCGCCGAAGGCCACCGGCGCAGTGTTGGCGATCAGGCACAGGCCCGCGGCGTACAGCGGGTTGAAGCCCAGGCCGACGAGCAGGGCGGCGGTGATCGCCACCGGTGCGCCGAAGCCGGCCGCGCCCTCGAGGAAGGCGCCGAACGAGAAGCCGATCAGCAGCACCTGCAGGCGCTGGTCGGAGGTGATCGAGAGCACCGAGCTGCGGATGATCTCGAACTGCCCGCTCTTCACCGTCAGCTTGTACAGGAACACCGCCGCGATGATGATCCAGGCGATCGGCCAGAGGCCGTAGAGGAAGCCGTAGAAGGCGGCGCCCAGGGCCTTGCCGACCGGCATGCCGTAGGCGGCGATGGCGACGATGATGGACAGGATCAGGGTGATGGTGCCGGCGACGTGGCCTTTGAGGCGGAACACGGCGAGGGCGAGGAAGAAGAATACGATCGGGATCACGGCGACCAGCGCCGACAGGCCGAGGCTGCCGAGCGGGGTGTAGATCTGCTGCCAGGTTTGCATGCTCTTGTGGCTCCTAATTGTTTTTTGATTGGAGTCTTGCGCCGTGTCGTGGAGTTGGCCGCCCACTCCGGAAGGGCAGTGGCGTCGGGCGGATGAACGTCTCGGCGTTACCTCTGAAAAATTGGTAAGACCAATTTACAAAAGCGAGTGCTCAGGGTAAAAGCATGGCCTGTAGCCTGTCAATTTGCGGTGCTACAACTTTTGTCGGACAACGCGCGCCCGCCGCTGGATGGGCTTGTTGCCGGCCCCGTCGCTGGGTAGGCTGCGCGCCCTTGCGCAATGGCCCCGCGATGGCGCGGCGAATGAGGTTGGAAAGAATGGCTTTCAGTCAGGTGCGGCAGCGCCGCTTGTCGGACGACATTGTCGAGCGCCTAGAGGCGATGATCCTCGAAGGCACGCTCAAGGCCGGCGAACGCCTGCCTGCCGAGCGCGTGCTCGCCGAGCAGTTCGGGGTATCGCGGCCGTCGCTGCGCGAGGCGATCCAGAAGCTGGTGGCCAAGGGGCTGCTGATCAGCCGCCAGGGTGGCGGCAACTATGTGGCCGAGGCGCTGGGCTCGACATTCAGCGACCCGCTGCTGCACCTGCTGGAGAGCAACCCGGAGGCGCAGCGCGACCTGCTGGAGTTCCGCCACACCCTGGAAGGCTCATGCGCCTATTACGCCGCGCTGCGCGCCACCGAGGTGGACCATCAGCGCCTGACCAGCGCCTTCGAGACGCTGCAGGACTGCTACCAGCGCAACGACAAGGTCAGCGAAGAGGAGGGGGCGGCGGACGCGAGCTTCCACCTGGCCATCGCCGAGGCGAGCCACAACACGGTGCTGCTGCATACCATTCGCGGCCTGTTCGACCTGCTCAAGCACAACGTGGTGACCAACATCGGCGGCATGTACGCCCAGCGCGCGGAAACCCGCGAGCAGCTGATGCGCCAGCACCGCGAGCTGTACGACGCGATCATGCAGGGCAAGGCCGAGGAGGCGCGGGATATCTCGCACCGGCACATTTCCTACGTGCAGGAAGTGCTGGAAGAATCGCAGGACGAAGTACGCCGCCTGCAGCGCGCGCAGCGCCGCCTGGGCGTCTGAATCGAACCGGCAGGAGCGAGCTGGCTCGCTCCTGCGCAAAGCGGCTGGGTCAGTCGTCCTTGCCGTGCCGAATGGCGCGCTGGATCTCGCGATCGGAATCGCGTTCCTTCTCGGTGTCGCGCTTGTCGTACTCTTTCTTGCCCTTGGCCAAGGCGATCTCGCACTTGATCAGGTGCTTCTTCCAGTACATCGACAGCGCCACGCAGGCGTAGCCCTTCTGCTGCACCGCGCCGAACAGCTTGCCCAGCTCGCGCTTGTGCAGCAGCAGCTTGCGCGTGCGCACCGGGTCGGCGATGACGTGGGTGCTGGCGGTGGTCAGCGGGGTGATGTGACTGCCCAGCAGCCAGGCCTCGCCGTCCTTGAGCAGCACGTAGCTGTCCACCAGCTGGGCCTTGCCCGCGCGCAGGCTCTTGACCTCCCAGCCGGCGAGGGCGATGCCCGCCTCGAAGCGTTGCTCGATGAAGTAGTCGTGCAGAGCCTTCTTGTTCTGCGCGATGGTCCCCTGAGGGTGTTTCTTCTGTTTAGCCATAGGCCGCGCATTATAGGGAGTCGCTCGCCGCGCCGCCATCGGCGGCGGTCAATTCGGGGTGCGGCGGGATGCGCGCTTGAGGGTGGGTGGCTAATCTCGGAGAATGCGCGCTGTTTTTCGTACCGATGGAAGCCGGCCCGCCGGCGTCCGCCACTGCAGAAGCGAGACCCTTATGAGCACGCATATCCAGCGTTCGGCCCTGCTGCCTTACCCCGCGAAGGCGCTGTACGACCTGGTCAACGATGTGGCGCGCTATCCGGAGTTCCTCCCCTGGTGCTCGACGAGCAAGGTGCTGGAGGAGAGCGAGACGGCGATGCGCGCCGAGCTTGGCGTGGCCAAGGGCAGCCTGTCGCAGCGCTTCACCACGCGCAACGTGCTGGTGCCCGGGCAGAGCATCGAGATGAACCTGGAGGAGGGGCCGTTCTCCGAGCTGCATGGCGTGTGGACCTTCAAGGCCCTCGGCGACAAGGCCTGCAAGATCACCCTCGACCTGACCTTCGACTACGCCGGCGCCCTGGTCAAGGCGACCCTCGGTCCGCTGTTCACCCAGGCCGCCAATACCATGGTCGACGCCTTCTGCCAGCGCGCCAAGCAGCTGCATGGCTGAGACGCGCAGCATTGCCATCGAGGTGGTCTGCGCGCTGCCCGAGCGGCAGCGCCTGCTGCGCCTGAGCGTGCCCTACGGCACCTGCGTGCGCGAGGCGGTGGCGCTCTCCGGCATCGCCGCGCAATTTCCCGAGCTGGATGTGCCGAACAGCCCGCTGGGGATTTTCGGCAAGGCGGTGGTCGACCCGGATTCCCGGGTGCTGGAGGAGGGCGAGCGGGTCGAGGTCTACCGGCCGTTGATCGCCGACCCCAAGGAAGTGCGCAAGCGCCGCGCGGCTCGCGCGAAGGCGGAGAAGGGCTGAGGCGTTACCTCTGGATACGAAAAAGCCCGGCATTGGCCGGGCTTTTTTCTGCGCCGCAGAATTACTGCGGATTTTTCTCCAGCGGTTCCGGAGTCGGTACGGCGACCGGTTTGGCCTCGTCGACTTCGCGCTGCAGTTGCTCTTCCACGGAGCCCGGCTTGGCCGGCGTTTCCTTGGGTTGTTCCGGCTTCTGCTGCTGCGGCTGCTCGGGCGAGGAGGGCGTGGATTCCTTGCCGAGGATGGCCTCGTCGCGGCTCACGCCGGGGCGGAAGTCGCCGTTCAGGCCGATCAGCTGATCGTCCTTGTTGAACTGCAGCGAGACGCGCTCCTGCTGGCGCTGACCGCCACCGGGCTGGATGCTGTACAGGTAGTCCCAGCGCTCGGGGTGGAAGGTGTCGACGATCAGCGGGTTGCCCATGATAAACCGCACTTGGCGTCGGGTCATTCCCGGCTTCAACTGGTCTATCATGTCTTGTGTCACGACGTTGCCTTGCTGGATGTCGATCTTGTAGACCCCCGGGAAAGAACAACCGGCGAGTGCGGCTAGCCCCATCGCGAATGCGAGACTGGTCAGCATGAGCTTGGTGTTTTGCATCAGGGGGTGACTTCCACTATCTTGGCTGGGCGACGAAATCCCGATCATACCTGCATTGAAGGATGCTGCGAAGCATTCCGCGCCGAGAAAGCACACATGGTTGAAAATAGCGAACTGCGCAAGGCCGGCCTTAAAGTCACCCTGCCGCGCGTCAAGATCCTGCAGATGCTCGACTCCGCCGAGCAGCGCCACATGAGCGCCGAGGATGTCTACAAGGCGCTGATGGAGGCTGGCGAGGATGTCGGTCTGGCTACCGTGTATCGCGTTCTGACCCAATTCGAAGCCGCCGGTCTGGTGGTGCGCCACAATTTCGATGGCGGTCACGCGGTGTTCGAACTGGCCGATAGCGGCCACCACGACCACATGGTCTGCGTGGATACCGGCGAAGTCATCGAGTTCATGGACTCGGAGATCGAGAAGCGCCAGAAGGAAATCGTCAGGGAGCGCGGCTTCGAGCTCGTGGACCACAACCTGGTCCTGTACGTGCGCAAGAAGAAATAAGCGTGCCTTGAACGTGAAAACGGCGACCTCGGGTCGCCGTTTTCGTTTCCGGGGTGTGCGGTGGGCGTTTCAAGCAACGTTGGTGGGTAGAGGGCGCCTGGTCCGAGATAGTCGAAGGTTCCAGTGCGACTCGCGGATGAGATCCGCTGCACGGCCCCAATCCATGCCATTCCCTCGTAGGGCGCATAACGCCTACGGCGTTATCCGCCGTTTTCATCGGGCATTGGTGCATTGGCCGGCGGCGGATAACCGCGAACGGTTATGCGCCCTACGCGAATCGCGGACGGAATCCGCTCCTGCGATTTTCAGCCTTGCAGTGCGCGGTCCACCATCTTGCGGGCGTGGGCCAGGGATTCCTTGGTCATGTCCACGCCGCCGAGCATCCGGGCGATTTCCTCGATGCGTTCGGCCTTCTTCAGGTTGGCCACGGCGGTGCGGGTCTCGCTGCTGCCGCGCTCCTTGTGCACGAACAGGTGCTGGTGGCCCTGGGCGGCGACCTGCGGCAGGTGGGTCACGGTCAGTACCTGGCCGCGCTCGCCCAGGCGACGCAGCAGCTGCCCGACCACCTCGGCGGTGGGGCCGCCGATGCCGACGTCCACTTCGTCGAACACCAGGGTGGGGATGCGCGAGGTCTGCGCGGTGATCACCTGGATGGCCAGGCTGATGCGCGACAGCTCGCCGCCGGAGGCGACCCGCGCCAGGCCCTTGAGTGGCTGGCCGGGGTTGGCGCTGACGAGGAATTCCACTTGCTCCAGGCCGTTGACCTGCGGTTCGTCGTTCGGCGCATCGCGCAGTTCGATGGCGAAGCGCCCGCCGGGCATGCCCAGCCGCTGCATTTCGGTTTCCACCAGAGCGGCCAGCTGCGGCGCGGCCTGGCGGCGCAGGGTGCTGAGCTCGCCGGCCTTTTCCTGGTAGTGGCGCGCGTAGGCGGCCAGTTCCTCGCCGAGGCGTTCGAGCGCCTCGTCGTCGGCGTTCAGCGCCTCCAGTTCGTCGAGCAGGCGTTGTTGCAGCTCCAGCAGTTCGTGGGGCTGCACGCGGTGCTTGCGGGCCAGGCCATAGATGGCATCCATGCGTTCTTCCAGCAGTTGCAGGCGGCCGGGGTCGGCATCGAAGTTGTCGACGAAGCGGTTCAGCTCGCCCACCGCTTCCTCAACCTGGATCTGCGCGCTGGAGAGCAGGGTCACCGCCTCGCCCAGCGCCTGCGGCTGGCTCTGGAAGGCGGTCAGGCGGTTGAGTGCGGCGGTCAGCACCGAAAGCACGTTGCCGGCGTCGCTTTCGCTGCACATGTCCACCACCTGGCGGCAGGCGCCGAGCAGCGCGCCGGCGTTGCTCAGGGTGCGGTGCTCGTTCTCCAGTTCCTGCAGCTCGTTGTCGCCCAGGGCGAGGTTGTCCAGTTCGTCGAGCTGGTAGCTGAGCAGCTGGTGGCGGGCGCGCTGCTCGTCGCCGCTGCGCGACAGGCGGTCGAGCTCGTGGCGCGTCTGCTTCCAGCGCTGTGCGGCCAGTTGTACCTGGCGCGCGAGCTCCTGGCTGGCGGCGTACTCGTCGAGCAGGCGGCGGTGGGTGTCGGCCTTCAGCAGCGACTGGTGTTCGTGCTGGCTGTGGATGTCGATGAGCAGCTCGCCCAGGGCCTTGAGGTCGCCCAGGGTGCAGGGCGTGCCGTTGATGTAGCCACGCGAGCGTCCCTCGGCGGTGATCACCCGGCGCAGGATGCACGGGCCGTCCTGCTCCAGGTCGCGCTCGGCGAGCCAGTCGCGGGCCTCGGCTATCGCGCTGACGTCGAAGCTGGCGAGGATGTCCGCCTTGTCCGCGCCGGGGCGTACCACGCCGCTGTCGGCGCGGTCGCCCAGGGCCAGGCCGAGGGCGTCGAGCATGATCGACTTGCCGGCGCCGGTTTCACCGGTGATCACGCTCATGCCGGCGGCTAGCTCGAGATCGAGATGCTCGACGATGGCGTAGTTGTGCACGGACAGGTGGACCAGCATGGTGGCGGCTCCGGTGAAAGATCTGGTTATTTATACAGTATTTTTCCGCTGTGGCAATTCACCGCTCGCCCCTTGAACCGGCGCAAATGGACCCCATATAGCCGGCAGAGCTGCGAGCCATTGGGTTCGCTTTGTTTTCAAAGGCTTTTTCTTTTTTTAGGAGAGAGGCATGTCTGACGAGCAACAGACTCAGGATTCGCAACAGAACGAGCAGCCGGAACAGGCCGCCGGCGACCTGAACGCCCGCGTGCTGGAGCTTGAGGAGCAGGTCGCTGCCGCCAAGGACCAGAGCCTGCGCGTCGCCGCCGAGCTGCAGAACGTGCGCCGTCGCGCCGAGCAGGATGTCGAGAAGGCGCACAAGTTCGCCCTGGAGAAGTTCTCCGGCGACCTGCTGCCGGTGGTCGACACCCTGGAGCGCGCGCTGGAGATGTCGAACCCGGACGACGAGGCGATCAAGCCGATGCGCGAAGGCATCGAGCTGACCCTCAAGATGTTCCACGACACCCTGAAGCGCTACAACCTCGAACCGGTCGACCCCCACGGCGAGCCGTTCAACCCCGAGCACCATCAGGCGATGGCCATGCAGGAGAGCGCTCACCTGGAGCCCGGCAGCGTGGTCAAGGTGTTCCAGAAGGGCTACCTGCTCAACGGTCGCCTGTTGCGTCCGGCGATGGTGGTGGTCAGCAAGGCGCCTGAACAGACCCCGCCTTCGATCGACGAAAAGGCTTGAAATCCACCACCCGGTCCCCATCTGGGTAATCAACCGAGCACAAGGTCCGCAGCGGGATCAGCACGGAATCTAATTTCTGGAGAGTGAATATGGGCAAAATCATCGGTATCGACCTGGGGACCACCAACTCCTGCGTCTCCATCCTCGAAAACGGTAGCGTCAAGGTGATCGAGAACGCCGAAGGCGCTCGCACCACCCCGTCGATCATCGGCTACGCCAACGACGGCGAAATCCTGGTCGGCCAGCCGGCCAAGCGCCAGGCGGTCACCAACCCGAAGAACACCCTGTACGCGGTGAAGCGTCTGATCGGCCGTCGCTTCGAAGAAGACGTCGTGCAGAAAGACATCAAGATGGTGCCTTACAACATCGTCAAGGCTGACAACGGCGACGCCTGGGTCGAGGCCAAGGGCCAGAAGATGGCTCCGCCGCAGGTCTCCGCCGAAGTCCTGAAGAAGATGAAGAAGACCGCCGAGGACTACCTGGGCGAGCCGGTCACCGAAGCGGTCATCACCGTCCCGGCCTACTTCAACGACAGCCAGCGCCAGGCCACCAAGGACGCCGGCCGTATCGCCGGTCTGGACGTCAAGCGCATCATCAACGAACCGACCGCGGCAGCCCTGGCCTATGGCCTGGACAAGGCCAAGGGCGACCACACCATCATCGTCTACGACCTGGGCGGCGGTACCTTCGACGTGTCGGTGATCGAGATCGCCGAAGTCGATGGCGAGCACCAGTTCGAAGTGCTGGCCACCAACGGCGACACCTTCCTCGGTGGTGAAGACTTCGACCTGCGCCTGATCGACTACCTCGTCGACGAGTTCAAGAAAGAAACCGGCATGGACCTCAAGGGCGACCCGCTGGCCATGCAGCGCCTGAAAGAGGCTGCCGAGAAGGCCAAGATCGAGCTGTCCTCGACCCAGCAGACCGACGTCAACCTGCCGTACATCACCGCTGACGCCAGCGGCCCGAAACACCTGAACGTGAAGGTGTCCCGCGCCAAGCTGGAGTCCCTGGTGGAAGACCTGGTGACCCGTACCATCGAGCCCTGCCGCGTAGCCCTGAAGGACGCCGGCCTGGACGTGTCGAAGATCGACGAAGTGATCCTCGTCGGTGGCCAGACCCGTATGCCGCTGGTGCAGAAGACCGTCGCCGAGTTCTTCGGCAAGGAAGCGCGCAAGGACGTCAACCCGGACGAAGCCGTCGCCATGGGCGCCGCGATCCAGGGCGCCGTGCTGGCCGGTGACGTCAAGGACGTCCTGCTGCTCGACGTCACCCCGCTGACCCTGGGTATCGAAACCCTGGGTGGCGTGATGACCGCGCTGATCGACAAGAACACCACCATCCCGACCAAGAAGTCGCAGGTGTTCTCCACCGCCGACGACAACCAGGGCGCCGTGACCATCCACGTGCTGCAGGGCGAGCGCAAGCAAGCCGCGCAGAACAAGTCGCTGGGCAAGTTCGACCTGGCCGACATTCCGCCGGCCCCGCGCGGCGTACCGCAGATCGAAGTGACCTTCGACATCGACGCCAACGGCATCCTGCACGTCGGCGCGAAGGACAAGGCCACCGGCAAGCAGCAGTCCATCGTGATCAAGGCCTCTTCCGGTCTGTCCGAGGACGAGATCCAGCAAATGGTGCGTGACGCCGAGGCCAACGCCGAGGAAGACCGCAAGTTCGAGGAACTGGCCGCCGCCCGCAACCAGGGTGACGCGCTGGTCCACGCGACTCGCAAGATGGTCACCGAGGCTGGCGACAAGGCCACCGCCGAGGAAAAGGCAGCCATCGAGAAAGCGCTGAGCGACCTGGAAGCCGCCGTGAAGGGCGACGACAAGGCCGATATCGAAGCGAAGATGAACGCGCTGTCCCAGGCGTCCACCCCGCTGGCGCAGAAGATGTACGCCGAGCAGCCGCAGCCGGGCGCCGAAGCCCAGGCTGGCGATGCCGACCACAAGGCCGGCGACGACGTGGTCGACGCCGAGTTCGAAGAGGTCAAGGAGAACAAGTAAGCCGCGTGCTTGCTTCCGCTCCGGCGCACCGACCAGCGTGTCGGTGCGCATGAAACGTCGCGCGGGGGCTTGCTCCCGCGTCGGCGTGTCTGGGGGAGAGGTTTTCAAGGTGCAAAGAATTTATGGCCAAACGTGATTTCTACGAGGTACTGGGTGTCGAGCGTGGCGCCAGCGAAGCGGACCTGAAAAAGGCCTATCGCCGGCTGGCCATGAAGTACCACCCGGACCGCAATCCCGGCGACAAGGAGGCCGAGGATAAATTCAAGGAGGCCAACGAGGCGTACGAGATCCTGTCCGACGCCAGCAAGCGCGCGGCCTACGACCAGTACGGTCACGCCGGCGTCGACCCGCAGATGGGTGGCGGCGGTGGCGGCTTCGGCGGCGGCGCGAGCTTCTCGGACATCTTCGGCGACGTCTTCAGCGACTTCTTCGGGGGCGGCGGTCGCGGCGGTGGCCGTGGCGGCCCGCAGCGTGGCGCGGACCTGCGCTACACCCTCGACCTGGACCTGGAAGACGCGGTTCGCGGCACCACCGTGACCATCCGCGTGCCCACCCTGGTCGGCTGCAAGACCTGCAGCGGCAGCGGCGCCAAGCCCGGCACCTCGCCGGTCACCTGCACCACCTGCGGCGGCATCGGCCAGGTGCGCATGCAGCAGGGCTTCTTCTCGGTGCAGCAGACCTGCCCGCGTTGCCATGGCAACGGCAAGATGATCAGCGACCCGTGCGGCACCTGCCACGGCCAGGGCCGTGTCGAGGAGCACAAGACCCTGTCGGTGAAAGTGCCGGCCGGCGTCGACACCGGCGACCGCATCCGCCTGACCGGCGAAGGCGAAGCCGGGGCCCACGGTGGCCCGTCGGGCGACCTCTACGTGGTGGTCAACGTGCGTGAGCACGACATCTTCCAGCGCGACGGCAAGCACCTGTACTGCGAAGTGCCGATCAGCTACGCCGACGCCGCCCTGGGTGGCGAGCTGGAAGTGCCGACGCTGGATGGCCGGGTCAAGCTGAAGATCCCCGAGGGCACCCAGACCGGCAAGCTGTTCCGCCTGCGCGGCAAGGGCGTGGCCCCGGTGCGCGGCGGTGGCGCCGGCGACCTGATGTGCCGCGTCGTCGTGGAAACGCCGGTGAACCTGAACAAGCGTCAGCGCGAACTGCTGGAAGAGTTCCGTGGCAGCCTGCAGGGCGATACGTCCCACTCGCCCAAGGCTAGTGGCTGGTTCGAAGGCATGAAGCGCTTCTTCGACGATCTATGACCTCAGGGCCGCAAGTCGCGGGCCGCAGCTCCCATGAGCTGCGCCCGCGGCCTGCGGCTTGCAGCTTGGAGCTGGTTTTATGCGACGTATAGCCGTAATGGGCGCCGCCGGGCGCATGGGCAAGATTCTCATCGAGGCGGTGCAGCAGACCAATGGTGGCGCCGGCCTTACCGCGGCGATCGACCGTCCAGACAGCACCCTGGTCGGTGCCGACGCCGGCGAGCTGGCCGGCCTTGGCCGCATCGGCGTGCCGCTGTCGGGTGACCTGGCGAAGGTGGTCGACGAGTTCGACGTGCTGATCGACTTCACCCACCCCAGCGTGACCCTGAAGAACCTGGAAGTCTGCCGCAAGGCCGGCAAGGCCATGGTCATCGGCACCACCGGCTTCAGCGCCGAGGAAAAGGCCCTGCTGGGCGAGGCCGCGAAGGAGATTCCGATCGTCTTCGCCGCCAACTACAGCGTCGGCGTCAACCTCTGCCTGAAGCTGCTGGACACCGCTGCCCGCGTGCTCGGCGACGAAGTGGATATCGAGATCATCGAGGCTCACCACCGGCACAAGGTCGACGCGCCGTCCGGCACCGCCCTGCGCATGGGCGAAGTGGTGGCCAACGTCCTGGGGCGTGACCTGGAGAAGGTGGCGGTCTACGGTCGCGAGGGC
This sequence comes from Pseudomonas citronellolis, assembly GCF_029335315.1. Lineage (GTDB taxonomy): Bacteria > Pseudomonadota > Gammaproteobacteria > Pseudomonadales > Pseudomonadaceae > Pseudomonas > Pseudomonas citronellolis_A. The sequence continues at coordinate 24,606 of NZ_JARJLT010000276.1, read as the reverse complement.
CAGACCGGCGCCCGCGAGCGCGAGACCATCGGCTTCGCCACCGTGCGCGCCGGCGACGTGGTGGGCGACCACACCGTGCTGTTCGCCGCTGACGGCGAGCGCGTGGAGATCACCCACAAGGCCTCCAGTCGCATGACTTTCGCCCGTGGCGCGGTGCGCGCGGCGCTCTGGCTGGAAGGGCAGGGTAACGGCCTGTATGACATGCAGGACGTCCTCAGCCTGCGCTGAAGAACCCGTCACGATCTGCTGCGCGTCGGCATAGCGGCGTTGAAAACAGGCGAGCGATGCTCATTTAGCAGCCTAAACTGCGCGCTCTCGCCTGTTTTCGCCTAGCTCTGCTCTAGCTCGCGAGGTCGTGAACAGGTTCTGACACGACCCAGCGGTAGCGCCGTACGTCGTGCAAAAGGTGGACCATTATGTCGCGTTTCTGTAAACTACAGATTTAGTGTGTCCACTAAAAGCAGCGCAGAATGAACCAAATAAAAAGCGGGATGACCTCATCAGATGTCATCCCGCTTTTTTACAACCTGCGTACGCCCAGCCAGGCTTGATTTACGGGAGGTCTTCTTGACTAAGCCAGCCATACTTGCACTTGCCGACGGCAGCATTTTTCGCGGTGACGCCATCGGTGCCGACGGTCACACCGTCGGCGAGGTGGTGTTCAACACCGCCATGACCGGCTACCAGGAAATCCTTACCGATCCTTCCTATGCCCAGCAGATCGTCACCCTGACCTACCCGCACATCGGCAACACCGGGACCACCCCGGAAGACGCCGAGGCCAACCGTGTCTGGGCCGCCGGCCTGATCATCCGCGACCTGCCGCTGCTGGCCAGCAGCTGGCGCAACAAGCAGTCGCTGCCGGATTACCTGAAAGAGAACGGCACCGTCGCCATCGCCGGCATCGACACCCGCCGCCTGACCCGCATCCTGCGCGAGAAGGGTTCGCAGAACGGCTGCATCCTGGTCGGCGACGACGCCACCGAGGAAAAGGCCCTGGAGCTGGCGCGCGCCTTCCCCGGCCTGAAGGGCATGGACCTGGCCAAGGTGGTGTCCTCCACCGAGAAGTACGAGTGGCGCTCCAGCGTGTGGAACCTGGAAACCGACAGCCACCCGGAAATCGCCGCCGCCGACCTGCCGTACCACGTGGTCGCCTACGATTTCGGCGTCAAGCTGAACATCCTGCGCATGCTGGTCGCTCGTGGCTGCCGCCTGACCGTGGTGCCGGCGCAGACCTCGGCCAGCGAAGTGCTGGCGCTGAACCCGGACGGCATCTTCCTCTCCAACGGCCCTGGCGACCCCGAGCCGTGCGACTACGCCATCCAGGCCATCCGCGAGTTCCTCGAGACCGAGATCCCGGTATTCGGCATCTGCCTCGGCCACCAGCTGCTGGCCCTGGCCTCCGGCGCCAAGACCCTGAAGATGGGCCACGGCCACCATGGCGCCAACCACCCGGTGCAGGACCTGGACAGCGGCGTGGTGATGATCACCAGCCAGAACCACGGCTTCGCGGTGGAAGAAGAAACCCTGCCGGGCAACCTGCGCGCTACCCACAAGTCGCTGTTCGACGGCACCCTGCAGGGCATCGAGCGTACCGACAAGGTCGCCTTCAGCTTCCAGGGCCACCCGGAAGCCAGCCCCGGCCCGCACGACGTCGCGCCGCTGTTCGACCGTTTCATCTCGGCCATGGCCGAGCGTCGCTGAGATCGGCGAAGAGGTAAGCGAAGATGATGCCGACCCTGGGAATCACCGACCTCTGGACCTACGTCCTGGGCACGCTGTTCATCGTCCTGCTGCCGGGGCCGAACTCGCTGTTCGTGCTCGCCACCGCCGCCCAGCGCGGCGTCGGCGCCGGCTACCGGGCGGCCAGCGCGGTGTTCCTCGGCGACGCCGTGCTGATGCTGCTGTCGGCCCTGGGCATCGCCTCGCTGCTCAAGGCCGAGCCGATGCTGTTCCTCGGCCTCAAGTACGTCGGCGCCGCCTACCTGTTCTACCTGGGCCTCGGCATGCTCCGTGGCGGCCTGCAGAAGCTGCGCCGCCCGCTGACCGAAGTCGCCCCGGTGAAGGATGTCGATGTCGCCCAGCCGTTCCGCAAGGCGCTGCTGCTGAGCCTGTCGAACCCCAAGGCGATCCTCTTCTTCGTGTCCTTCTTCATCCAGTTCGTCGACCCGGGCTACGCCTACCCCGGCGTGTCGTTCCTGGTGCTGGGCACGATCCTCGAGGTCATCAGCGCCCTCTACCTCAGCTTCCTGATCTTTTCCGGTGTGCGCCTGGCGGCCTGGTTCCGCCGTCGGCAACGCCTGGCCGCCGGCGCTTCCAGCGGTGTCGGCGCCCTGTTCGTCGGCTTTGGCGTGAAGCTGGCCAGCGCAACCCTTTCCTGAATATTGCAACGAGAGTCCCATGCCCAAGCGTACAGACATCAAGAGCATCCTGATCCTCGGAGCCGGTCCCATCGTCATCGGCCAGGCCTGCGAATTCGACTACTCCGGCGCCCAGGCCTGCAAGGCCCTGAAGGAAGAAGGCTTCCGCGTCATCCTGGTGAACTCCAACCCGGCCACCATCATGACCGACCCGGCCATGGCCGACGCCACCTACATCGAGCCGATCAAGTGGGCCACCGTGGCCAAGATCATCGAGAAGGAGCGTCCCGACGCCCTGCTGCCGACCATGGGCGGCCAGACCGCGCTGAACTGCGCCCTGGACCTCGAGCGCCACGGCGTGCTGGAGAAGTTCGGCGTGGAAATGATCGGCGCCAACGCCGACACCATCGACAAGGCCGAAGACCGTTCGCGCTTCGACAAGGCCATGAAGGACATCGGCCTGGCCTGCCCGCGCTCGGGCATTGCCCACAGCATGGAAGAAGCCTACGGCGTGCTGGAGCAGGTCGGTTTCCCCTGCATCATCCGTCCGTCCTTCACCATGGGCGGCACCGGCGGCGGCATCGCCTACAACCGTGAAGAGTTCGAGGAAATCTGCGCCCGCGGCCTCGACCTGTCGCCGACCAGCGAGCTGCTGATCGACGAATCGCTGATCGGCTGGAAGGAATACGAGATGGAGGTTGTCCGCGACAAGAAGGACAACTGCATCATCGTCTGCGCCATCGAGAACTTCGACCCGATGGGCGTGCACACCGGCGACTCGATCACCGTCGCGCCGGCGCAGACCCTGACCGACAAGGAATACCAGATCATGCGCAACGCCTCCCTGGCGGTGCTGCGTGAGATCGGCGTGGAAACCGGCGGCTCCAACGTGCAGTTCGGCATCTGCCCGGACACCGGCCGCATGGTCGTGATCGAGATGAACCCGCGCGTGTCGCGTTCCTCCGCCCTGGCCTCCAAGGCCACCGGCTTCCCGATCGCCAAGATCGCTGCCAAGCTGGCCGTCGGCTACACCCTCGACGAGCTGCAGAACGACATCACCGGCGGCCGCACCCCGGCGTCCTTCGAGCCGGCGATCGACTACGTCGTCACCAAGATCCCGCGTTTCGCCTTCGAGAAATTCCCCAAGGCCGACGCCCGCCTGACCACCCAGATGAAATCCGTGGGTGAAGTCATGGCCATCGGCCGTACCTTCCAGGAGTCGGTGCAGAAAGCCCTGCGCGGCCTGGAAGTCGGCGTCGCCGGTTTCGATCCGAAGCTCGACCTGAACGACCCGGAAGCCGAAGGCACCCTGCGTCGCGAGCTGACCGTGCCGGGCGCCGAGCGTATCTGGTACGTGGCCGACGCCTTCCGCGCCGGCAAGAGCGTCGAGGAAGTCTTCAACCTGACCAAGATCGACGAATGGTTCCTGGTGCAGATCGAGGATCTGATCAAGGAAGAGGAGAAGGTCCAGACCCTCGGCCTCTCCGGCATCGACGCCGACCTGATGCGCAAGCTCAAGCGCAAGGGCTTCTCCGACTCGCGCCTGGCCAAGCTGCTTGGCGTCACCGAGAAGAACCTGCGCAGCCACCGTCACAAGCTGAAGGTGCTGCCGGTGTACAAGCGCGTGGACACCTGCGCCGCCGAGTTCGCCACCGATACCGCCTACATGTACTCGACCTACGAGGAAGAGTGCGAGGCCAACCCGTCCGGCCGCGACAAGATCATGATCCTCGGCGGCGGTCCGAACCGCATCGGTCAGGGCATCGAGTTCGACTACTGCTGCGTACACGCCGCGCTGGCGATGCGCGAAGACGGCTACGAGACCATCATGGTCAACTGCAACCCGGAGACCGTCTCCACTGACTACGACACTTCCGACCGCCTGTACTTCGAGCCGGTGACCCTGGAAGACGTGCTGGAGATCGTCCGCGTCGAGCAGCCCAAGGGCGTGATCGTCCAGTACGGCGGCCAGACCCCGCTGAAACTCTGCCGCGCCCTGGAAGAAGCCGGCGTGCCGATCATCGGCACCAGCCCGGACGCCATCGACCGCGCCGAAGACCGCGAGCGCTTCCAGCAGATGGTCCAGCGCCTGAACCTGCGCCAGCCGGCCAACGCCACCGCGCGCAGCGAAGACGAAGCCCTGGCCCTGTCGAAGAGCATCGGCTACCCGATGGTCGTGCGCCCGTCCTACGTACTGGGCGGCCGCGCGATGGAAATCGTCTACCAGGAAGAAGAGCTCAAGCGCTACATGCGCGAAGCGGTGAAGGTTTCCAACGACAGCCCGGTGCTGCTGGACCGCTTCCTGAACTGCGCCATCGAAGTGGATATCGATGCTGTCTGCGACGGCGAGACCGTGGTGATCGGCGCGATCATGCAGCACATCGAACAGGCTGGCGTGCACTCCGGTGACTCCGCCTGCTCGCTGCCGCCGTACTCGCTGCCCAAGCACATCCAGGACGAGATCCGCGAGCAGGTCAAGAAAATGGCCCTGGAGCTCGGCGTGGTCGGCCTGATGAACGTGCAGATGGCCGTGCAGGGCGAGGACATCTACGTCATCGAAGTGAACCCGCGCGCCTCGCGTACCGTGCCGTTCGTTTCCAAGTGCATCGGCGAGTCGCTGGCCAAGGTCGCGGCGCGCGTCATGGCCGGCCGCACCCTGGCCGAAGTCGGCTTCACCGAAGAGGTGATCCCGCCGTTCTTCAGCGTCAAGGAAGCGGTGTTCCCGTTCGCCAAGTTCCCGGGCGTCGACCCGATCCTTGGCCCGGAAATGAAATCCACCGGCGAAGTCATGGGTGTCGGCGACAGCTTCGGCGAAGCCTTCGCCAAGGCCCAGCTGGGCGCCAGCGAAATCCTGCCGAACGCCGGTTGCGCCTTCATCAGCGTCCGCGAGGACGACAAGCCGCAAGCCGTGCAGGTCGCCCGTGACCTGGTCGCGCTGGGCTTCGAAGTGGTCGCCACCGCCGGTACCGCCAAGGTGATCGAGGAAGCCGGCCTGCCGGTGCGCCGCGTGAACAAGGTGACCGAAGGCCGTCCGCACGTGGTCGACATGATCAAGAATGACGAAGTCACCCTGATCATCAACACCACCGAGGGGCGTCAGTCGATCGCCGACTCCTACTCCATCCGTCGCAACGCTCTGCAGCACAAGATCTACTGCACCACCACCATCGCGGCGGGGCAGGCGATCTGCGAGGCGCTCAAGTTCGGTCCCGAGAAGACCGTGCGCCGCCTGCAGGATCTGCATGCAGGAATCAACGCATGAGCAAATTCCCGATGACCGTCCAGGGCGCTCGCGCCCTGGAAGAAGAACTGAAGCACCTGAAGACGGTTCTGCGCCCGCAGATCACCCAGGCGATCGCTGAGGCGCGCGAGCTGGGTGACCTCAAGGAGAACGCCGAGTATCACGCGGCCCGTGAACAGCAGGGCATGTCCGAGGCGCGTATCCGCGACATCGAGGCCAAGCTGTCCAACGCGCAGATCATCGACGTGACCACCATCCCGCACACCGGGAAGGTGATCTTCGGCACCACCGTGGACATCGCCAACGTCGAGACCGACGAGACCGTGACCTACCAGATCGTCGGCGACGACGAAGCCGACATCAAGCGCAGCAAGATCTCCGTCAACTCGCCGATCGCCCGCGCGCTGATCGGCAAGACCGAAGGCGATGCGGTGCTGGTGCGGACCCCGGGTGGCGACGTCGAGTACGAGATCGTTGAAGTCCGCCACGCCTGATCCGCGTCCACTGAAAGCCGCCGCAGCCAGCTGGTTGCTGGCCCAGACATTCTGGGTCGGCGGCCTCTGGCTGCTGCGTTTCGTGGTTCTGCCGGCGCTCGACAAGGTCGGCCTGGCACCGCTGCTGGTGCAGTCGGTGGCCGACGCCCTGACGCCGCTGCTGGTCGGCTTCGCCGGCTTCTGCGCGCTGCTCCAGGCGCTGGTGCTGGTGAGCGCCCAGGGCTTCGCCAGCCTCTGGCGCGAGATGCGCGGGCAACTGCTGCTGACGGTGCTGGTGATGGTCGCCAGCTACCTGCTGGTCGATCGGCTGCTGCCGGAGGCCCAGCGCTGGCTGATGTTCAATTACGTGGTGCTGGCCCTGTGCGGCGTGCTGCTGGTGCTGCAGCCGGTGCCGGGCCGCGACGCGGCGCGCTGAGCGCCGGGCGGGAAAAGCCGGCCGGGCGCGCCTTGGCGCCCGGTCCGTCCTACACTGTCACAGGCCGCTGAAACGGGCGACGTTGGACAGGTTGCGGTTCGGCTTGGCGTTGCGACGGTAGACCAGGGCCATCTTGCCGATGGTCTGGATCAGTTCGCAGCTGCCGTTCCGGCACAGCTCGTCGATCAGCGCGCGACGGTCCTCGCGCTCGGTGATGCGGAACTGCACCTTGATCAGTTCGTGATCGTTGAGCGCACGCTCCAGCTCGGCCATGACACCTTCCGTAAGACCGTTCTCTGCGACGATCAATACGGGTTTCAGGTGGTGACCGATAGATTTGAACTGTTTCTTCTGCTCCTGAGAGAGCGCCATAATCAGACCCCTGGTAAAAAAGGCGGATATTCTACCCGAATTACGGTTTAACCGGGTGCCGCTCAGACGAGGTAATACGTGGCCCGTTCCAAGACTAGCCATCGCTGGCTGAAAGAACATTTCGACGACCCTTACGTGAAGATGGCACAGCGCGACGGTTACCGCTCGCGCGCCAGCTACAAGCTCCTGGAGATTCAGGAGAAGGATCGCATCCTGCGCCCGGGCATGACCGTGGTCGACCTCGGCGCCGCGCCGGGCGGCTGGTCGCAGGTCACCAGCCGGGTGATCGGCGACAAGGGCACCCTGATCGCCTCGGACATCCTGCCGATGGACAGCATCCCCGACGTCACCTTCATCCAGGGCGACTTCACCGAGGACGCGGTCTTCGCCCAGTTGCTCGAGGCCATCGGAGAAAATCCGGTAGACCTTGTGATTTCCGATATGGCCCCCAATATGAGTGGACTGCCCGCCGTGGACATGCCGCGCGCGATGTTCCTCTGCGAGCTGGCGCTGGACCTGTGCACCCGGGTACTGCGACCGGGCGGCGACTTCCTGATCAAGATCTTCCAGGGCGAGGGTTTCGATACCTACCTGAAGAGCGTGCGGGAAGGGTTCGACAAGGTGCAGATGCGCAAGCCGCTGTCGTCCCGCGACCGTTCCCGCGAGCAATATCTGCTCGCACGGGGCTTCCGCGGGGCCTAGACTGCGACGAATGGGCCGTAGCTCCGTCCACTGCACGCAAGTAGGGCTTGTGCCGGCTCGTGCCGGGGTTCATAAAGGGTTACAGACGCCTCCTACGCCGCTAGGGGATGTGTAGTAATTTGGCCGGAAGGAGTCTGGCCGTCGTGTGAAGCGGTTTCCAGGGCGGAGCCGGCTTCAGAGGGTAGTCAATTGAACGACATGGCAAAGAACCTGATCCTGTGGTTGATCATCGCGGCGGTCCTGGTCACCGTGATGAACAACTTCTCCAGCCCGAGCGAGCCGCAGACGCTCAACTACTCGGACTTCATCCAGCAGGTGAAGGAAGGCAAGGTCGAGCGGGTTACCGTCGACGGCTACGTGATCACCGGCAAGCGTCAGGATGGGGACAGCTTCAAGACCATTCGCCCGGCGATCCAGGACAACGGCCTGATCGGTGACCTGGTCAACAACAACGTGGTCGTCGAAGGCAAGCAGCCCGAGCAGCAGAGCATCTGGACCCAGCTGCTGGTGGCGAGCTTCCCGATCCTCGTGATCATCGCCGTGTTCATGTTCTTCATGCGCCAGATGCAGGGCGGCGGCGGTGGCCGCGGCGGCCCGATGAGCTTCGGCAAGAGCAAGGCGCGCCTGCTCTCCGAGGACCAGGTGAAGACCACCTTCGCCGACGTCGCCGGTTGCGACGAGGCCAAGGAAGAGGTCAGCGAACTGGTCGAATTCCTCCGCGACCCCGGCAAGTTCCAGCGCCTGGGCGGTCGCATCCCGCGCGGCGTGCTGATGGTCGGCCCGCCCGGTACCGGCAAGACCCTGCTGGCCAAGGCCATCGCGGGTGAGGCCAAGGTGCCGTTCTTCACCATCTCCGGTTCCGACTTCGTCGAGATGTTCGTCGGCGTGGGTGCGTCCCGCGTGCGCGACATGTTCGACCAGGCCAAGAAACACGCGCCCTGCATCATTTTCATCGACGAGATCGACGCCGTCGGCCGCCATCGTGGCGCCGGCCTGGGCGGCGGTCACGACGAGCGCGAGCAGACCCTCAACCAGTTGCTGGTGGAGATGGACGGCTTCGAGATGAACGATGGCATCATCGTCATCGCCGCGACCAACCGTCCGGATGTGCTCGACCCGGCGCTGCTGCGCCCGGGCCGCTTCGACCGCCAGGTGGTGGTCGGCCTGCCGGACATCCGTGGCCGCGAGCAGATCCTCAAGGTGCACATGCGCAAGGTCCCGCTCGGCGACAACGTCGACGCCGCGGTGATCGCCCGCGGCACGCCGGGCTTCTCCGGTGCCGACCTGGCCAACCTGGTCAACGAGGCCTCGCTGTTCGCCGCTCGCGCCAACAAGCGCATCGTCGACATGCGTGAGTTCGAGCTGGCCAAGGACAAGATCATGATGGGCGCCGAGCGCAAGACCATGGTCATGTCCGAGAAGGAGAAGAAGAACACCGCCTTCCACGAGGCCGGCCACGCCATCGTCGGCCGCCTGGTGCCGGAGCACGACCCGGTCTACAAGGTTTCCATCATCCCGCGTGGCCGCGCCCTGGGCGTGACCATGTTCCTCCCCGAGGAGGATCGCTACAGCCTGTCCAAGCGCGCCCTGGAAAGCCAGATCTGCTCGCTGTTCGGCGGGCGCATCGCGGAAGAGATGACCCTGGGCTTCGAGGGCGTCACCACCGGCGCTTCCAACGACATCATGCGTGCCACCCAGCTGGCGCGGAACATGGTCACCAAGTGGGGCCTGTCGGAGAAACTCGGCCCGCTGATGTACGCCGAAGAAGAGGGCGAGGTGTTCCTCGGCCGCAGCGCCGGCAGCCAGCACGCCAACGTTTCCGGCGAGACCGCCAAGCTGATCGACCAGGAAGTCCGGCGCATCATCGACGATTGCTACGGCACGGCCAAACGCCTGCTGGAAGAGAATCGCGACAAGCTGGACATGATGGCCGACGCGCTGATGAAGTACGAAACCATCGACGCCGACCAGATCGACGACATCATGTCCGGCCGCGAACCGCGCGAGCCGCGTGACTGGCAGGGCGGCGGCTCCGGTTCCACCGGCACCCCCAGCGCCAGCCGCGATGACGGCGGGCGCAAGGAAAACCCCATCGGCGGGCCGGCCGGCGAGCACTGAGATCACTCAATGAGTTTCGAGCTGTACCCGACCCGGTTGCCTTGCGGCAACCGGGTTCTTGATTTAAAGCGCACCCATGTCATGGGGATCCTCAACGTTACCCCGGACTCCTTCTCCGACGGTGGGCGTTTCAACCAGCAGGACCAGGCGCTGCGCCACGCTGCGCGGATGGTCGAGGCTGGCGCGACGCTGATCGACGTGGGTGGCGAGTCCACCCGGCCCGGCGCTCGCCTGGTAACGCCGACCGAGGAGCTCGAGCGGGTTGCCCCGGTGGTCGAGGCCATCGCTCGCGAGCTGGACGTGGTGATCTCCGTGGACACCTCGACGCCCGCGGTGATGCGCGAAACGGCGCGCCTGGGCGCCGGCCTGATCAACGACGTGCGCTCGCTGCAGCGCGACGGCGCCCTGGACGCGGCGGTGGATAGCGGGCTGGCGGTGTGCCTGATGCACATGCGTGGCGAGCCGAGCAACATGCAGGACGACCCGCAGTACCCGGACATCCTCGCCGAGGTGCGTGACTTCCTCGTCGAGCGCATGGCGGTCTGCGAGGCGGCGGGCATTCCCCGCGAGCGCCTGGTGCTCGACCCGGGCTTCGGCTTCGCCAAGACCCAGGCGCACAACCTGGTGCTGTTCCAGCGCATGGAGCGGCTGCTTGAACTCGGCTGCCCGCTGCTGGTCGGAGTGTCGCGCAAGAGCATGATCGGTCGCGCCCTGGGGCGCGAAGTGGGCGAACGCCTGTACGGCAGCCTGGCGCTGGCGGCGCTGGCGGTGACCAAGGGTGCGCGCATCATTCGCGTGCACGATGTCGCCGAGACGGCGGACGTGGTCCGCATGATCGATGCCGTGGAACAAGCCAAAGAAGAAGGATAGAGAGCATGAGCAGGAAATATTTCGGTACCGACGGCATTCGTGGCCGGGTTGGTACGCCGCCGATCACCCCTGACTTCGTGCTCAAGCTGGGTTGGGCCGTGGGCATGGCTTTCCGTCAGCAGGGCAAGTGCCGCGTGCTAGTCGGCAAGGATACGCGGATTTCCGGCTACATGTTCGAGTCGGCCCTGGAGGCTGGCCTGTCCGCCGCCGGCGCCGACGTGATGCTGCTGGGCCCGATGCCCACGCCGGGCATCGCCTACCTGACCCGCACCTTCCACGCCGAAGCCGGTATCGTCATCAGTGCCTCGCACAACCCGCACGACGACAACGGCATTAAGTTCTTCTCCGGTCAGGGCACCAAGCTGCCCGATGACGTCGAACTGATGATCGAAGAGCTGATCGATACACCGATGACGGTGGTCGACTCGGCGCGCCTGGGCAAGGTGTCGCGGATCAACGACGCCGCCGGGCGCTACATCGAATTCTGCAAGAGCAGCGTGCCGAGCAGCACCGACTTCGCCGGCCTGCGCCTGGTGATCGACTGCGCCCATGGCGCCACCTACAAGGTTGCGCCCAGCGTGTTCCGTGAGCTGGGCGCGCAGGTGTCGGTCATCGGCGTGCAGCCCAACGGCCTGAACATCAACGACAACTGCGGTTCCACCCATGTGGCGGCGCTGCAGGCGGCGGTGATCGACGAGCATGCGGACATGGGCATCGCCTTCGATGGCGACGGCGACCGGGTGATGATGGTCGACCATACCGGGGCCGTGGTGGATGGCGACGAGATCCTCTACCTCATCGCCCGCGACATGCAGGAACGCAATCGCCTGCAGGGCGGGGTGGTGGGCACCCTGATGAGCAACCTGGGCCTGGAGCTGGCCCTGGGCGAGCTGCAGATTCCCTTCACCCGCGCCAAGGTCGGCGACCGTTACGTGATGGCCGAGATGCTCGATCGCGGCTGGCAGCTGGGTGGCGAGAACTCCGGGCACGTGGTCTGCGCCCAGCACACCACCACCGGCGATGCGATCATCGCCGCGCTGCAGGTGCTGATGGCGCTCAAGAGTCGTGGCCAGACCCTGGCCGAAGCGCGCCAGGGCATCCGCAAGTTCCCGCAGATCCTGATCAATGTGCGCTACCAGCGCGGCGACGTGGACCCCATCGAGCACCCGGCGGTCAAGGAAGCCTGCGCGCGGGTCACCGAGAGCATGGCCGGCCGCGGTCGCGTGCTGCTGCGCAAGTCGGGGACCGAGCCGCTGGTGCGGGTGATGGTCGAAGGCGACGAGGAAACCCGGGTGCGCGCCTACGCCGAACAGCTGGCGAAGGTCGTAACCGAGGTATGTGCTTGATTTCTCTTGTCAGTCTGATTTCTGTCGAGTAACATCTGCGCCCACTTTGCTCAGCGAGGTACAGCATGCGTCGACCCTTAGTGGCCGGGAACTGGAAAATGCACGGTACCCGCTCCAGTGTTGCGGAGCTGATCAAAGGCCTGCGACAACTGGCTCTGCCAACAGGTGTCGACGTGGCGGTTCTGCCGCCCTGTCTGTACATCAACCAGGTCCTGCAAGGGCTGGATGGCAAGTCGGTTGCGGTTGGTGCGCAGAACTGCGCAGTCGAGCCGATGCAAGGTGCCCTCACGGGTGAAGTTGCTGCGAGCCAGCTGGCCGATGCCGGTTGCTCCCTGGTTCTGGTAGGGCACTCCGAGCGCCGCCAGATCCTCGGTGAAAGCGATGGTGTCATCAGTCGCAAGTTCGCAGCGGCGCAGTCCTGTGGTCTGATTCCGGTGCTGTGCGTGGGCGAGAGCCGCGAGCAGCGCGAAGCCGGCAAGACCCTGGAAGTCGTGGGGCGTCAGCTGGGTTCGGTAATAGAAGATTTGGGCGTTGGGGCTTTTTCCCGCGCCGTTGTGGCTTACGAGCCCGTGTGGGCAATCGGGACGGGGCTGACCGCCTCGCCTGAGCAAGCCCAGGAAGTACATGCGGCCATCCGTGCGCAATTGGCGGCAGAAAATGCCGAGGTCGCCCGCGGGGTTCGCCTGCTTTATGGCGGTAGCGTCAAGGCGGCGAATGCGGTCGAGCTGTTCGGCATGCCGGACATCGATGGGGGCCTGATTGGTGGCGCCTCCCTGAATGCGGATGAGTTCGGTGCGATCTGTCGCGCCGCGGGAAGCTAAAAGATGCTGGAAACAGTTGTGATCGTGATTCACCTGCTGATGGCGCTGGGTCTGGTTGTACTGGTCCTGCTGCAGCATGGTAAAGGTGCGGATGCTGGTGCCTCCTTCGGCTCCGGCGCTTCGGGTACCGTTTTCGGTAGCCAGGGCTCCGCAACCTTCCTTAGTCGTTTTACTGCTGTACTGGCTGCAATTTTTTTCATTACTAGCTTGGGTTTAGCGTATTTCGCTAAAGAAAAAGCTGATATGATACGTCACATCGGACTTCCTGATCCGGCAGTGATGGAGCAGAAGCAGGAGAAGGCCCCGGCAACCTCAGATGTGCCGGCGACCCAAGGGCAGCAACAAGCCCCGGCGGCTGGTAACGGTGACGTTCCGGCAGCTCCTGAGCAGAAGTAAGAGGCAAGAGTTTTTGCCGAGGTGGTGGAATTGGTAGACACGCTACCTTGAGGTGGTAGTGGCCATAGGCTGTAGGGGTTCGAGTCCCCTCCTCGGTACCATATACGAAGCCCCGCATGCGGGGCTTTCGTTTCCGGTGCATCGGTTGACCTGATTAGGGTGTAACCGTATAATTTTGCACCAGCTTTGACGCGGGATGGAGCAGTCTGGTAGCTCGTCGGGCTCATAACCCGAAGGTCGTTGGTTCAAATCCAGCTCCCGCAACCAGTTATGGCAGAGCCCCTTTTCAGGGGCTTTTTGCTAGCTGGACAGTCCGCGCCGCCGATCCAGGGCGGCCCTTTAGGGATGGGCGTTTCGCCCATTTTTCGTTTCTACGGCATACGCGAGGCGATCAGGTGTCGAGCAAGCTAGAACAGTTGCAGGCCTTGCTGGCCCCTGTAGTAGAGGCGCTCGGCTACGAGTGCTGGGGCCTCGAGTTCCTGTCCCAGGGACGTCATTCCCTGCTGCGAGTGTATATCGACAAGGCCGAGGGCATCCTGATCGAGGATTGCGAAGCGGTCAGTCGTCAGGTCAGTGGCGTACTCGATGTCGAGGACCCGATCAGTGGCGAGTACACCCTGGAGGTTTCCTCCCCGGGTATGGATCGCCCGCTGTTCACCCTCGAACAGTTCGCCCGCTACGTTGGCGAGCAAGTGAAGATCAAGCTGCGCGTGCCTTTCGAACGGCGCCGCAACTTCCAGGGCATCCTCCGCGCAGTGGAGGAGCAGGACGTGGTGGTTCTGGTGGATGACCACGAGTACCTGCTGCCGATCGATTCGATCGATAAGGCCAACATCATTCCCCGATTTGAGTGAGCCGCCAACCAAGCGGATTCCAATGGATTGAAAGGCGAGGCGTACGATGAGCAAAGAAGTACTGCTGGTTGTTGAGTCGGTATCCAACGAGAAGGGCGTACCGCCCGGCGTGATTTTCGAAGCGCTGGAACTGGCACTGGCGACCGCCACCAAGAAGCGTTTCGAGGACGAGGTCGACCTGCGCGTGCAGATCAACCGCGCCAACGGCAACTACGACACCTTCCGTCGCTGGACCGTGGTCGAGGACGAAGACTACTCCAACCCGGCTGCCGAACTGACCGTCGACGACGTAGCGGAAAGCCACCCGGGCACCAAGGCCGGCGACGTCATCGAAGAGAAGATCGAGTCCATCGAGTTCGGCCGCATCGCCGCTCAGACCGCCAAGCAGGTCATCGTGCAGAAGGTCCGCGAGGCCGAGCGCGCCCAGGTGGTCGACGCCTACCGTGAGAAGGTCGGCGAGATCATCTCCGGTACCGTCAAGAAGGTCACCCGCGACAACGTCATCGTCGACCTCGGCAACAACGCCGAAGCGCTGCTGGCCCGCGACCAGATCATCCCGCGCGAAACCTTCCGCGTCGGCACCCGCGTGCGTGCCCTGCTCAAGGAAATCCGCAGCGAGAACCGTGGTCCGCAACTGGTCCTGTCGCGCACCGCGCCGGAAATGCTGATCGAGCTGTTCCGCATCGAAGTGCCGGAAATCGCCGAGCAACTGATCGATGTCATGGCCGCCGCTCGTGACCCGGGTTCGCGCGCCAAGATCGCGGTACGCTCCAAGGACAAACGCATCGACCCGCAGGGCGCCTGCATCGGCATGCGCGGTTCGCGCGTCCAGGCCGTATCCGGCGAACTGGGCGGCGAGCGTGTGGACATCGTCCTGTGGGACGACAACCCCGCGCAGTTCGTCATCAACGCCATGGCTCCGGCCGAAGTGGCGGCGATCATCGTCGACGAAGATACCCACACCATGGATATCGCCGTCGCCGAGGACAACCTGGCCCAGGCCATCGGCCGTAGCGGCCAGAACGTTCGCCTGGCCAGCCAGCTG
Source organism: Pseudomonas citronellolis (assembly GCF_029335315.1). Taxonomy (GTDB): domain Bacteria; phylum Pseudomonadota; class Gammaproteobacteria; order Pseudomonadales; family Pseudomonadaceae; genus Pseudomonas; species Pseudomonas citronellolis_A. The sequence continues at coordinate 9,572 of NZ_JARJLT010000276.1, read as the reverse complement.
ACCGGCTGGACGCTGAACGTGATGACCGAGGCCGACATCCAGGCCAAGCAGCAGGCCGAGACCGGCGACATCCTGCAGCGCTTCGTCGACGAGCTCGATGTCGATGAAGAGCTGGCGCAGGTTCTGGTCGAGGAAGGCTTCACCACCCTGGAAGAAATCGCCTACGTACCGATGGAAGAGATGCTCAGCATCGACGGTTTTGACGAAGACATCGTCAACGAGCTGCGTTCGCGCGCCAAGGACCGCCTGCTGACCAAAGCCATCGCGACCGAGGAAAAACTTGCCGACGCTCAACCGGCCGAAGACCTGCTCAGCCTCGATGGCATGACCAAAGAGCTGGCCTTGGACCTGGTACTGCGTGGCGTAACCACCCGTGAAGATCTTGCCGAGCAGTCTATCGACGACCTGCTCGACATCGACGGCATGGACGAAGAGCGTGCCGGCAAGTTGATCATGGCCGCCCGGGCCCATTGGTTCGAGTAAGCATTCGCGGCCTGAGGAGAGAAATGCATGACGCAAGTCACGGTGAAAGAACTGGCCAAAACGGTCGATACGCCAGTCGAGCGCCTGCTGCAGCAGATGCGCGAGGCGGGCCTGCCGCACAGCAGTGCGGAGCAGGTAGTGACCGATAACGAAAAGCAGGCTCTGCTGGCGCACCTGAAGGGTAGCCATGGCGATCGCCTGGAAGAACCGCGCAAGATCACCCTGCAGCGTAAGACCACCTCCACCATCCGCGTGGCTGGCAGCAAGACGGTGAGCGTCGAGGTTCGCAAGAAGAAAACCTACGTCAAGCGCAGCCCCGACGAGATCGAGGCCGAGCGCCAGCGCGAGCTGGAAGAGCAGCGCGCCGCCGAAGAGGCCGTACGCCTGAAGGCCGAGGAAGAGGCCCGTCAGAAGGCCGAAGCCGAAGCCCGTCGCCAGGCCGAAGACGCCGCGCGCCGCCAGGCCGAGAGCGCCCCGTCCCAGGGCGAGTCGGCGCCTGTCGCCGCCGAAGCTCCGGCGCCGGTCGCCGCGACCGTGGCCCCGGCCGCCGCTCCGGCGACCCCGGCTGGCGTCGAGCGCAAGAAGGAAGAAGAGCGTCGTGCGCCCAAGCGCAGCGACGAGGACGATCGTCGTGACCGCAAGCATGCCCAGCATCGCCCGTCGGTCAAGGAAAAGGAAAAGACCACCGCGCCGCGCGTGGTGCGTTCCGGTGGCGACGACGAGGATGGCTACGGCCGTCGTGGCGGTGGCCGCGGCAAGACCAAGCTGAAGAAGCGCAACCAGCACGGGTTCCAGAGCCCGACAGGACCCATCGTGCGTGAAGTGAGCATTGGCGAGACCATCACCGTGGCCGAACTGGCCCAGCAGATGGCGGTGAAAGGCGCCGACGTGGTCAAGTTCATGTTCAAGATGGGCAGCCCGGTGACCATCAACCAGGTGCTCGATCAAGAGACCGCCCAACTGGTCGCCGAGGAATTCGGCCACAAGGTCAAGCTGGTCAGCGAGAACGCCCTGGAAGAGCAACTGGCCGAGTCGCTGAAGTTCGAAGGCGAGGCGGTATCCCGCGCGCCGGTCGTGACCGTTATGGGCCACGTCGACCACGGCAAGACCTCGCTGCTCGACTACATCCGTCGTGCCAAGGTGGCGGCTGGCGAAGCCGGCGGCATCACCCAGCACATCGGCGCCTACCACGTGGAAACCGACCGCGGCATGGTCACCTTCCTCGACACCCCCGGCCACGCCGCGTTCACCGCGATGCGTGCCCGTGGCGCCCAGGCGACCGACATCGTCATCCTGGTGGTGGCGGCGGACGACGGCGTGATGCCGCAGACCCAGGAAGCCGTGCAGCACGCGAAAGCGGCTGGCGTGCCGATCGTGGTCGCGGTGAACAAGATGGACAAGCCGGACGCCAACCCGGACAACATCAAGAACGGCCTCGCCGCGCTGGATGTGATCCCGGAAGAGTGGGGCGGCGACGCTCCCTACGTACCGGTTTCGGCGAAAATGGGTACCGGCGTCGACGAACTGCTCGAAGCTGTACTGCTGCAGGCCGAACTGCTGGAACTCAAAGCCACTCCGTCGGCCCCGGGCCGTGGCGTGGTGGTCGAATCGCGCCTGGACAAGGGCCGTGGCCCGGTAGCCACCGTGCTGGTCCAGGACGGCACCCTGCGTCAGGGCGACATGGTCCTGGTCGGCGTCAACTACGGCCGCGTCCGTGCGATGCTCGACGAGAACGGCAAGCCGATCAAGGAAGCCGGCCCGTCCATCCCGGTCGAGATCCTCGGCCTGGACGGCACCCCGGATTCCGGTGACGAGATGACCGTGGTCGCCGACGAGAAGAAGGCCCGCGAAGTCGCGCTGTTCCGCCAGGGCAAGTTCCGCGAGGTCAAGCTGGCTCGCCAGCAGGCCGGCAAGCTCGAGAACATCTTCGAGAACATGGGCCAGGACGAGAAGAAGACCCTCAACATCGTGCTCAAGGCCGACGTTCGTGGTTCTCTCGAGGCCCTGCAAGGTTCGCTCACCGGCCTGGGCAACGAAGAAGTCCAGGTTCGCGTGGTCGGCGGCGGCGTCGGTGGCATCACCGAGTCCGACGCCAACCTGGCGCTGGCCTCCAACGCGGTGCTGTTCGGCTTCAACGTCCGTGCCGACGCCGGTGCGCGCAAGATCGTCGAGGCCGAAGGCCTGGACATGCGTTACTACAACGTGATCTACGACATCATCGAAGACGTCAAGAAAGCCCTGACCGGCATGCTCGGCAGCGATGTCCGCGAGAACATCCTGGGTATCGCCGAAGTGCGTGACGTGTTCCGTTCGCCGAAGTTCGGCGCGGTCGCCGGCTGCATGGTCACCGAGGGTCTGGTGCACCGCAACCGTCCGATCCGCGTACTGCGCGACGACGTGGTGATCTTCGAGGGCGAGCTGGAATCGCTGCGCCGCTTCAAGGACGACGTCTCCGAAGTCCGTGCCGGCATGGAATGCGGTATCGGCGTGAAGAGTTACAACGACGTTCGCGTCGGCGACAAGATCGAAGTATTCGAGAAGGTCGAAGTCGCTCGTACCCTGTAAGGGCAGACGAGCGTGAACGCAGCGCCCGGGTCAGCCTTGCTGATCCGGGCGTTTGCCGCTTATTCGTCCGGTGGCCGTGGCTCACCGGAAGCAGGTTAGGAAAATGGCAAAAGAGTACAGCCGTACCCAGCGTATCGGCGATCAGATGCAACGCGAACTGGCGCTGCTGATCCAGCGCGAGGTCAAGGATCCGCGCCTGGGCCTGGTGACCATCACCGGCGTCGACGTCGCGCGCGACCTGTCCCACGCCAAGGTGTTCGTCACCGTGATGGGCCAGGACGACAACGCCGAGGTGATCAAGCAGAACACCTCGATCCTCAACGACGCCGCGGGCTTCCTGCGCATGCTGCTGGGCAAGGCGATGAAGCTGCGCACCGTGCCCCAGCTGCATTTCAGCTATGACGCCAGCATCCGTCGCGGCGCCGAGCTGTCGGCGCTGATCGAACGCGCGGTGGCGGAAGATCGTCGCCACGGTGGCGGCGGTTCCGAGGAGTAACGCGTGGCCCAGGTGAAGCGTATCCGCCGAGCGGTCAATGGTGTGCTGGTGCTCGACAAGCCGCGCGGCATGAGTTCCAACCAGGCCCTGCAGAAAGTGCGCTGGCTGCTCAACGCCGAGAAGGCCGGGCACACCGGCAGCCTCGACCCCCTGGCCACCGGCGTGCTGCCGCTGTGCTTCGGCGAGGCGACCAAGTTCTCCCAGTACCTGCTGGACGCCGACAAGGGCTACGAGACCGTGGCCCAGCTGGGCGTCACCACCACCACCGGCGACGCCGAGGGTGAGGTCGTCGAGGAGCGCCAGGTGACCGTCGGTCGGGAGGCCCTGGAGGCCGTGCTGCCGCGCTTCCGTGGCGAGATAGAGCAGGTGCCGCCGATGTATTCGGCACTGAAGAAGGATGGCCAGCCTTTGTACAAGCTGGCCCGCGCGGGAGAGGTAGTGGAGCGCGAGGCGCGTTCTGTTACTATTGCGCGCCTGGAACTGCTGGCCTTCGAGGCGCCCTGCGCCACCATGGCCGTTTCCTGCAGCAAGGGCACCTATATCCGCACGCTGGTCGAGGACATCGGCCGTGAGCTGGGGTGTGGCGCCCACGTCGCGGCATTGCGCCGGACCCAGGCCGGGCCCTTCGGGCTGGCCCAGGCGGTGACACTGGAGGAGCTCGAGCAGGCCCACGCCGAGGGTGGCAACGAAGCCCTCGACCGCTTCCTGCTGCCGGTGGACGCCGGCCTGGAGCACTGGCCGCTGCTGCAGCTGTCCGAGCACAGCGCCTACTACTGGTTGCACGGGCAACCGGTGCGCGCACCCGAGGCGCCGAAATTCGGCATGATGCGGGTGCAAGATCACGAAGGTCGTTTCATCGGTATCGGTGAAATGACCGACGACGGGCGCATAGCGCCGCGTCGACTGATTCGGTCGTAAGGCCGGAAACCCGAGGGTGGCTGTCAACAGGCACGGTCACACCTCCTTTATGAACACAGGGAATAGTCCCTGGCCTGTTACCTCAGAGGAAAGCCCATCATGGCACTGAGCGTCCAAGAGAAAGCCCAGATCGTTAACGAGTACAAGCAAGCTGAAGGCGACACCGGTTCTCCGGAAGTGCAGGTTGCACTGCTGTCCGCCAACATCAACAAGCTGCAGGACCACTTCAAGGCCAACGGCAAAGATCACCACTCCCGTCGTGGTCTGATCCGCATGGTCAACCAGCGCCGCAAGCTGCTGGACTACCTGAAGAACAAGGACACCGCTCGTTACAGCACCCTGATCGGTCGCCTGGGCCTGCGTCGCTAAGACGGCAAGCCTGAAGTGGGAAGCTGGGAGTCGGGAGTTGATGGACGGTGCGAACCGCCCATCGACTTCGGGCTCCCGGCTTCTCGCTTTTTAGGGAATCGCATCGGGTCCGACTCCCGGCATTTCCACAATTTCCCCCAAGGCAACTAAAGCGAAGGTAAAGACACCGTGAACCCGGTAACCAAGAAATTCCAGTTCGGTCAATCGACCGTAACCCTCGAGACCGGCCGCATCGCCCGCCAGGCCACCGGCGCCGTTCTGGTCACCATGGACGACGTCACCGTGCTGGTCACCGTCGTCGGTGCCAAGCAGGCCGACCCGAACAAGGGCTTCTTCCCGCTGTCCGTGCACTACCAGGAAAAGACCTACGCAGCCGGCCGCATCCCCGGTGGTTTCTTCAAGCGTGAAGGCCGTCCTTCCGAGAAAGAGACCCTGACCTCGCGCCTGATCGACCGTCCGATCCGTCCGCTGTTCCCCGAAGGTTTCATGAACGAAGTGCAGGTCGTCTGCACCGTCGTTTCGACCAACAAGAAGTCCGATCCGGACATCGCCGCCATGATCGGCACCTCCGCCGCCCTGGCGATCTCCGGCATTCCGTTCGCCGGCCCGATCGGCGCCGCCCGTGTCGGCTTCCACCCGGAAATCGGCTACATCCTCAACCCCACCTACGAGCAACTGCAGAGCTCCAGCCTCGACATGGTCGTGGCCGGTACCTCCGACGCCGTACTGATGGTTGAATCCGAAGCCGACGAGCTGACCGAAGACCAGATGCTGGGCGCCGTGCTGTTCGCCCACGAAGAATTCCAGTCGGTCATCCGCGCCGTCGCCGAGCTGGCTACCGAAGCCGGCAAGCCGACCTGGAACTGGAGCGCTCCGGTCGAGAACTCCGCCCTGGTCAACGCCATCAAGGCCGAGTTCGGTGCTGCCATCTCCGAAGCCTACACCGTCACCGTCAAACAGGACCGCTACGCGGCCCTGGACGCCCTGCGCGAGGAAATCGTCGCCAAGTTCGCCGGTGAAGGCGAAGGCCAGTTCCCGGCCGGCGAAGTCAAGGACGTGTTCGGTCTGCTGGAATACCGCACCGTTCGCGAGAACATCGTCAACGGCAAGCCGCGTATCGACGGTCGCGACACCCGCACCGTGCGCCCGCTGAAAATCGAAGTCGGCGTGCTCGGCAAGACCCACGGCTCGGCCCTGTTCACCCGCGGTGAAACCCAGGCCCTGGTCGTCGCCACCCTCGGCACCGCCCGTGACGCCCAGCTGCTCGATACCCTCGAAGGCGAGCGCAAAGACCCCTTCATGCTGCACTACAACTTCCCCCCGTTCTCGGTGGGCGAGTGCGGCCGCATGGGCAGCCCGGGCCGTCGTGAAATCGGCCACGGCCGTCTGGCACGTCGCAGCGTCGCGGCCATGCTGCCGTCGCAAGAGCAGTTCCCCTACACCATCCGCGTGGTTTCCGAAATCACCGAGTCCAACGGTTCCAGCTCCATGGCTTCCGTGTGCGGCGCCTCCCTGGCGCTGATGGACGCCGGCGTGCCGGTTCGCGCGCCGGTCGCCGGTATCGCCATGGGCCTGGTCAAGGAAGGTGACAAGTTCGCCGTCCTGACCGACATCCTGGGTGACGAAGACCACCTGGGCGACATGGACTTCAAGGTCGCCGGTACCGACAAGGGCGTCACCGCCCTGCAGATGGACATCAAGATCAACGGCATCACCGAAGAGATCATGGAGATCGCCCTGGAGCAGGCTCTGGAAGCGCGCCTGAACATCCTCGGCCAGATGAACCAGGTCATCGCCCAGCCGCGCGCCGAGCTGTCGGAAAACGCCCCGACCATGCTGATGATGAAGATCGATCCGGACAAGATCCGCGACGTCATCGGCAAGGGCGGCGCCACCATCCGCGGCATCTGCGAAGAGACCAAGGCCTCGATCGACATCGAGGACGATGGCAGCGTGAAGATCTACGGCGAAACCAAGGAAGCCGCCGAGGCCGCCAAGCAGCGCGTCCTGGGTATCACCGCGGAAGCTGAGATCGGCAAGATCTACGTCGGCAAGGTCGAGCGCATCGTCGACTTCGGCGCCTTCGTCAACATCCTGCCGGGCAAGGACGGTCTGGTGCACATCTCGCAAATCAGCGACAAGCGCATCGACAAGGTCACCGACGTCCTCAAGGAAGGCGAGGAAGTCAAAGTCCTGGTCCTCGACGTCGACAACCGTGGCCGCATCAAGCTGTCCATCAAGGACGTAGCTGCTGCAGAAGCCTCCGGCGTCTAAGGAACCTGCCCACGATCTGCTGCGCGTCGGCAGAACGGCGTTAAAAACAGGCGAGTGATGCTCATTTAGCTGTCTAAACTGCGCTCCCTCACCTGTTTTTGCCTTGTTCTGCTCTAGCTCGCGAGATCGTGAACAGATTCCAAGCCGTAGCGAAATGAAAGAGGGCCCCTTGCGGGCCCTCTTTTTTTGCCTGGAAAATGGCGGCTAGCCACTACGGAAGGAATCCCCACGGCTCATGGACAAGCATCACTGCCACTACCACCAGGCGCAGCCTGCGACCTGGCATTGCGCGCCCTGCCAGCGCCACTACGGCGACTGCTGCGTGCCGCTCAACGCCGAGGCACCGGAGTACGCGCCGGCCTGCCCGTTGTGCCGCAACGGCTTGCAGTACCTGGGCGCGGCCAACAGCGCGCAGCCGTTCTGGGAGCGCCTGCCGAAGTTCTTTGCCTACGCCCTGCAACCCGGCCCGCTGCTGTTCGCCGCGCTCCTGGCGCTGGCCTGCCTGTTCATGCCGCGCATGCTGATCCTGCAGGTCGCCCTGTTCAGCGTCGCCACCAAATACCTGCACAGCGTGATCGAGGCCGCGAGCCTGGGCGGCAACGAAGCGCCCGGTCTCGGGCAGGCGTTCGCCCTCGACAGTTTCGGCGCCTTCTGGCGGCAACTGGCGGTGTTCGCCGTGGCCGGGGTGGTGCTCTGGCTGGCCACGGACTTCGATAACCCTTCGGTGTTCTGGGTGGCGGTCGTGGCCCTGGTGCTGGTTCTGCCGGCAAGCATCATCCGCCTGGCCCTGGACAAGACCCTCGGTGCCGCGCTCAGCCCGCTGGAAGTCGGCCAGGTGATCGCCGCCATGGGCTGGCGCTACCTGATCCTCTGCGTATTCCTGTTCATGCTCGGGCAGTCGCCGCTGTACCTGGCCGGCCTGCTGGGCCTGGGACTGCCCAAGGTGGTGCTGCTGCCGGTGCTGTTCGGCTTGCTCGGCTACTTCAGCGTGGTCACCAGCGCGATGATGGGCTACGCGGTGTTCCAGTACCAGGGCGCGCTGGGCTACGCGGTGGCCGGCGACGATGCCGCCGAAGGTTTTCCCGAGGCTGAATGGCGCCGTCGTCGCGCGCTGGCCGAGGCCGAGGTGCGGGTCAAGGAAGGGCAGGGCGGCGCGGCGGTGGAAACGCTCAGCGCCGCCTTGCGCCAGGACCCGGCCGACCTGCGCCTGAACGAGCGCTACCACCAGCTGTTGTATGGCCTGAACCTGCGCGAGGACTGCCTGACGCACCTGGCGCGCTACCTGCCGATGGCCAGCGCGCAGAACCCGCAGCTGGCCGCCAACGCCCTGCTCAACGCGCGGCAGTTGCAGGCCGACTACCTGCCGGCCGAACCCGAGGCCTGCGAGCGCATCGCCCAGGTGCTGCTGCAGCGGCACAAGGTCCGTGAGGCCCTGAGCCTGCTGCGTAACCTGCACCAGCGCTTCCCGGACTATCCGCACATCCCCCGCGCCTACCTGCTCGCCGCGCGCGGCTTCGCAGAGGGCCTTGGGCAGATCGAGCCGGCGACCAAGCTGCTGGCCTTCATCCGCCAACGCTATCCGCAGAGCCCGCTGCAGGACGAGGTGGCGAGCCTGGAGCGGGTGCTGCAGAAGATGGCCGCCGCCGGCGGATAAGGCTCATGCAAATTGCACGGCGCGTTGGGCCGCACTGTGCAATTTGCCTGTGGTTCGGCTTTCTCATTTTTGCTTAACTAATTGAAATTTAACTATTTATTCGATATTTAGAAGCTGGCCCGATGCTTGCGATATCCCTTGTGCAACTGCCGCCAGGAATGGCCGCAGTCCTTCGCCAAGTACAGGAGAGATCGCCATGAAACACCGTTTCAGCAAACTGGCCCTTGCCGCTGCCACCGCTACCGCCCTGAGCTTCTCGTTCGCCAATTCGGTGTTCGCGCAACCGACCACCCTGGCGGCGAACGACACCGTGCAGAAGACCGAGGAAGCGGTTTCCGATACCTGGATCACCAGCAAGGTGAAATCCAGCCTGATCGCCAACAAGGACATCAGCGGCACCAGCATCAAGGTGGAAACCAACAAGGGTGTGGTGTCCCTGTCCGGTACGGTCAAGACCGACGCCGAGCGTGAACTGGCGGTGCAGACCGCCAAGGGCATCAAGGGTGTCACCGCGGTCTCCGCCGACGGCCTGAAGGCTGTGGACTGATTCACCTGGGCCCGGCATCGCCGGGCCCACCCGCAGAACAGGAGTACCCCTCATGAATAGCGATGTGATCAAAGGCAAGTGGAAGCAGCTGTCGGGCACCCTCAAGGAGAAGTGGGGCAAGCTGACCGACGACGACGTCCAGGCGGCGGATGGACACGCCGAATACCTGGTCGGCAAGCTGCAGGAGCGTTACGGCTGGACCCGCGAGCGGGCCGAGAAGGAAGTCCGCGAATTCAGCGACCGCCTGTAGCCGCCCCCATTCACGC
>NZ_JARJLT010000275.1 GCF_029335315.1 Pseudomonas citronellolis | reverse complement strand
CGCGCGCAGGCGCGCGCCATCGCCGGGATGGCTGCGCAGCAGCTGGCGCAGGTCCAGCGCGCCCTCATGGCCGAGGCAGAGCACCAGCTTGCCCTCGGCGGTGACCCGCACGCGGTTGCAGTCGCCGCAGAAGTTGTGGCTGTGCGGCGAGATGAAGCCGATGCGGCTGGGCGAGCCGTCCACCCGGTAGTAGCGCGACGGGCCGCCGCTGCGCTCCAGGCTGGGGGTGAGCTGCCAGCGTTCGGCCAGGCGCGCGCGGACTTCGTCGCTGCTGCACAGGGTCTGCGCGCGGTCATGGCTGCTGACGCTGCCCAGCGGCATCTCCTCGATGAAGCTGATGTCCAGCCCGTGGGCCAGCGCGTATTCCACCAGGTCGCAGACTTCGTCGTCGTTGCGGCCCTTCTGCACCACGCAGTTGAGCTTGATCCGCTCGAAGCCGGCGGCCCGCGCCGCCTCTATGCCGTCCAGCACCTGCGGCAGGCGATCGCTGCGGGTGAAGGCGGCGAAGCGCTCGCGGCGCAGAGAGTCGAGGCTGACGTTCAGCCGGCGCACCCCGGCGGCGCGCAGCTCGGCGGCGCGTTCGCGCAGTTGCGAGCCATTGGTGGTGATCGCCAGGTCTTCCAGTTCGGGGCGCGCGCCGAGGCGCTCCAGCAGCGCGGTCAGGCCCTTGCGCACCAGCGGTTCGCCGCCGGTGATGCGGATGCGCCGCACGCCCAGGCCGATGAAGGCGTCGGCCACCGCGTAGAGTTCTTCCAGGCTCAGCACCTGGTCGCGCGGCAGGAACTGCATGTCTTCGCTCATGCAGTAGGTGCAGCGAAAATCGCAGCGGTCGGTCACCGACAGGCGCAAGTAGGTGATGCGGCGGCCGAAGGGATCGAGCAGTTGGCTGTCGGACATGGCGGCGGGCTCGCGCGAGGCGCTGCGGCGAAGGATCGGCAGACTCTACAGAAAAGCTGAACGGCGGGTCAACTTCCTGCCAGCGCCTCGCTTGAGAGGCCCGCGGAGCGGGTGCTACCATCGCCGGCCCAACCATGGGCTACCCGCGTACAAGAAGACCCCGCCGACCATGACCAGCATTCGCGAACGCAATCGACGCCTGATCCTCCGCGCCGCCAGCGAAGAGTTCGCCGAAAAGGGCTTCGCCGCCACCAAGACCAGCGATATCGCGGCGCGCGCCGGGCTGCCCAAGCCCAACGTCTACTACTACTTCCAGTCCAAGGAAAACCTCTACGCCAGCGTGCTGGAAAGCGTGGTGGAGCCGCTGCTGCAGGCTTCGGCGCCGTTCCGCGAGGACGACGAGCCGGCCGAGGCTCTGCGCGCCTACATCCGCTCGAAGATCCGCATCTCCCAGGACCTGCCGCACGCCTCCAAGGTGTTCGCCAGCGAACTGATGCACGGCGCGCCGCACCTGCCCAAGGAATACCTGGACGAGCTGAACGCCCAGGCGCAGCGCAACATCGCCTGCCTGCAGAGCTGGATCGACCGCGGCCTGCTGGCCCCGGTGGACCCGCACCACCTGCTGTTCACCATCTGGGCGGCGACCCAGACCTACGCCGACTTCGACTGGCAGATTTCCATGGTCACCGGCAAGGACAGCCTCAGCGACGCCGACTTCGAAGCCGCCGCCGAGACCATCATCCGCCTGGTGCTGCGCGGCACCGCGCCGGACGCCGGCGAGCCGGCCAAGGCCGGCGGGCGCATGCGGCCGTTGCCGCTCTGACCCTCCACCGCCCCTGTTTTTCGTAGGAGCGAGCTTGCTCGCGAACCGATTCCGCAGCGGGGCCGTTCACGAGCAAGCTCGCTCCTACAAGAGCACTTCTCCGTCCCGCTTCTACCGGTAATTACCCGGCGTCGGCCACCAGCCCGGCGGCCTGGATGCCACGGATCGCGCATTGCTCGTCGATGTCCGAGGCGTCGCCGCTGATGCCGATCGCGCCTATCACCCGGTTGCTCTTGTCGCGGATCAGCACGCCACCCGGCGCCGGCACCACGTTGCCCTGGGCCAGGGTGTTCACCGCGGCGATGAACGACGGGCGCTGCTGGGCGTCGGCGGCCAGCGCGCGCGACGACTTGCCCAGGGCCACCGCGCCCCAGGCCTTGCCGATGGCCACCTGCGGGCGCAGCAGGCTGGCGCCGTCCTCGCGCTGCAGGGCCACCAGGTGGCCGCCGGCATCGAGCACCGCCACGGTCAGCGGCGCGGTGGACAGTTCGCGGCCGGCGGCCAGGGCGCTGCGAGTGATGGTCAGGGCGGTGTCCAGGTTGATTTCGCTCATGAGGGATTCCTCTTGGAAGTGGCCAGGGGTTCGCCCGCGCCCCTCGAAAGGCGGGCGCGGCATTGCAAGACCCCTAATGCAATAGCCGAAGGAATCCCCGGACGCAACGGTTAAATACAATCCTGCGACATTTTGTACACAACAACAAAATCACAAAAGTACAACACCAGTATCGACTCAGCCGCTCAAGGATGCCGGGTTTCCCAGTACCCCGGGGTGTTGTAGATGGCCTTCAGGTAGTCGATGAAAAACCGCACCTTGGCCGGCAGGTAGCGCTGCTGCGGGTACACCGCCTGGATGTCGTAGGCGGGGATCTCGAAGTCGTCGAGCACCGTCACCAACTCGCCGGCCTTGAGCTCGGCCTGGATTTCCCAGGTCGAGCGCCAGCCGATGCCCAGGCCCTGCTTGACCCAGTCGTAGAGCAGCTCGCCGTCGTTGCAGTCGAGGTTGCCGGAAACCCGCACCGCCACCTGGCGGCCATCGCGCAGGAAGGTCCAGCCGCGCTGCTGGCCGCCCTGCAGGTTGAACGCCAGGCAGTTGTGCCGGGCCAGGTCTTCCAGCACGCGCGGCACGCCGTTCAGTTCGAAGTACGCCGGCGAGCCGCAGACTACCCGGCGGTTGGGGAACAGCTTGACCGCCACGTAGTTGGGGTCGGTGACCTCGCCGATGCGGATGCCCATGTCGTAGCCCTGGCGCACCAGGTCGACCAGGCTGTCGGTGAAGTTGAACGACAGCTTCAGGTCCGGGTAGCGCGCCAGGAAGGCCGGCGCGTGGGGGGCGATGTGGCGCCGGCCGAACGCCGCCGGGGCCGACACCACCAGGTGTCCGCGCACCGAATTGCCGCCACGGGTGACGCTGGCGTCGGCCTCGTCAAAGTCCTTCAGCAGGCTGCGCGCGCGGTCCAGGTACTGCTCGCCGAGGTCGGTCAGCTGCAGGCCGCGGGTCGAGCGGTGCATCAGTTTCACGCCCAGGTGCTGCTCCAGCGCGTCGAGGCGCCGGCCCATGACCACCGGGGTCACGCCTTCGCTCAGCGCCGCCGAGGCGAAGCTGCCGTTGTCGGCCACCAGGACGAAACTGCGGATGAGGGTATAGCGGTCCATTCGATACTCCAGATATCGACAGAACTGAAGTATCCATCAATTCCGCCGTTTTGGCACAGCCGGCATCCTTGCCCCCAACAAGAAAACCACCGACTCAAGAGGAAAGGTCATGGCCAAAATGAGAGCGATCGAGGCGGCCGTCCTGGTCATGCGCCGCGAAGGCGTGGATACCGCCTTCGGCGTACCGGGCGCGGCCATCAACCCCATGTACGCGGCGATGAAGAAGCTCGGCGGCATCGACCACGTGCTGGCCCGCCACGTCGAGGGCGCCTCGCACATGGCCGAAGGCTACACCCGCACCACGGCCGGCAACATCGGCGTGTGCATCGGCACCTCCGGCCCGGCCGGCACCGACATGGTCACCGGCCTCTACTCGGCCTCCGCCGACTCCATCCCGATCCTCTGCATCACCGGACAGGCGCCGCGTGCGCGGATGCACAAGGAAGACTTCCAGGCGGTCGACATCACCAGCATCGTCAAGCCGGTGACCAAGTGGGCCACCACCGTGCTGGAGCCGGGCCAGGTGCCCTACGCCTTCCAGAAGGCCTTCTTCGAAATGCGCAGCGGCCGCCCCGGCCCGGTGCTGATCGACCTGCCGTTCGACGTGCAGATGGCCGAGATCGAATTCGACATCGACGCCTACGAGCCGCTGCCGGTGCAGCGCCCTAGCGCCACCCGGACCCAGGCCGAGAAGGCCCTGGCGCTGCTCAACGACGCCGAGCGCCCGCTGCTGGTCGCCGGCGGCGGCATCATCAACGCCGACGCCTCGGACAAGCTGGTGGCCTTCGCCGAGCTGCTCGGCGTGCCGGTGATCCCGACCCTGATGGGCTGGGGCACGATTCCCGACGACCACCCGTTGATGGCCGGCATGTGCGGCCTGCAGACCTCGCACCGCTACGGCAACGCCAGCGTGCTGGAGTCCGACCTGGTGTTCGGCATCGGCAACCGCTGGGCCAACCGCCACACCGGTTCCGTGGACGTCTACACCGCCGGGCGCAAGTTCATCCATGTGGACATCGAGCCGACCCAGATCGGCCGCGTGTTCACCCCGGACCTGGGCATCGTTTCCGACGCCGGTTCCGCCCTGGACGTGTTCCTCGACGTGGCCCGCGAGTGGAAGGCCGCCGGCAAGCTCAAGGACCGCAGCGCCTGGGTCGAAGCCTGCCGCGAGCGCAAGCGCACCCTGCAGCGCAAGACCCACTTCGACAACGTGCCGGTGAAGCCGCAGCGCGTCTACGAGGAGATGAACGAGTTCTTCGGCAAGGACACCTGCTACGTCAGCACCATCGGCCTGTCGCAGATCGCCGGCGCGCAGTTCCTCCACGTCTACAAGCCGCGCCACTGGATCAACTGCGGCCAGGCCGGCCCGCTGGGCTGGACCATTCCGGCAGCCCTGGGCGTGGTCAAGGCAGACCCGAGCCGCCAGGTAGTGGCGCTGTCCGGCGACTACGACTTCCAGTTCATGATCGAGGAGCTGGCCGCCGGCGCGCAGTTCAACCTGCCGTACATCCACGTGCTGGTGAACAACTCCTACCTGGGGCTGATCCGCCAGGCCCAGCGCGGCTTCGAGATCGACTACTGCGTGCAGCTGGCGTTCGACAACGTCAACGCACCGGAACTCAACGGCTACGGCGTGGACCACGTCGCCGTGGTGGAAGGCCTCGGCTGCAAGGCGATCCGCGTGTTCGACCCGAACCAGATCGGCGCCGCCTTCGCCCAGGCCCGCGAACTGATGCAGCAGCACCGCGTGCCGGTGGTGGTGGAAGTGATCCTGGAGCGCGTGACCAACATCGCCATGGGCACCGAGATCAACGCCATCAACGAGTTCGAGGACCTGGCCCAGAACCGCGACGACGCGCCCACGGCCATCTCCCTATTGGATTGAGCCGCTGCTCGACTGACGAAGTACCGGGCCCCGTCTACGCGGGGACAGTGGCAGGGAATTCCACGACCTGCGCACGACGGGGCCCACCCCTTTACGGAAATGCGTGATTCATCAACAGGAGGCCCCGACATGCCCCGTTTCTGCGCCAACCTCTCCATGCTGTTCACCGAGGTGGACTTCCTCGACCGCTTCGAGGCCGCCGCCAAGGCCGGCTTCAGCGGGGTCGAGTACCTCTTCCCGTATGACGTCGAGGCCGAGGTGATCAAGGCCAAGCTCGACGCCAACGGCCTGGAGCAAGTGCTGTTCAACCTGCCCGCCGGCGACTGGAGCAAGGGCGAGCGTGGCATCGCCTGCCACCCCGACCGCGTCGAGGAGTTCCGCGCCGGCGTCGACAAGGCCATCGCCTACGCCAAGGTGCTGGGCAACCAGCAGGTCAACTGCCTGGCCGGCATCCGCCCGCAGGGCCATGACTGCGCGACCGTCGAGAACACCTTCCTGAACAACCTGGAGTACGCCGCCGAGAAGCTCGAGGCCGCGGGCATCAAGCTGGTCATGGAAATGATCAACACGATCGACATTCCCGGCTTCTACCTGCAGACCACCCAGCAGGCGCTGGACGTGCGCGAGAAGGTCGGCAGCCCCAACCTGTTCCTGCAGTACGACATCTACCACATGCAGATCATGGAAGGTGACCTGGCCCGGACCATGGAAAAGAACCTGCCGGCCATCAACCACATCCAGCTGGCCGACAACCCCGGCCGCCACGAACCGGGCACCGGCGAGATCAACTACCGCTTCCTCTTCGGCCACCTGGAGCGCATCGGCTACCAGGGCTGGATCGGCTGCGAGTACAAGCCGGCCACCACCACCGAGGCGGGCCTCGGCTGGCTGAAGAGCCATAACGCGATCTGAACCGGACACGAGTCCGAAGGCGCTGGGCCCCCGCGTTCGCGGGGGTGACGGGAGATCGAGGTTTCCAACGTCATTCCCGCGAACGCGGGACGC
>NZ_JARJLT010000274.1 GCF_029335315.1 Pseudomonas citronellolis | reverse complement strand
TCGCGGGAGTGACGGGATGGGGACAGGTGTAGCGCCTGCCTAGGGCTTGCGCTGCGCCAGCAGCCTTTGCAGGCGGGCTTCCAGGCGGCGCTGCAGCTCGGCCTCGATCTGCGGCACGAAGTCGTCGATGACGTCCTGCAGGATCAGTTGCGCGGCGGCGCGCAGCTCGCTGTCCAGGCGCGCCTGTTCGCGGCCGGGGGCGCGCAGGTCGTCGTCCTCTTCGTCCCGCGCCGGGCGCGGCGAGGCCTTCACCACGTCGGAGAGCAACGGGATGTTGTCCGGTTCGAAGGACTCGGTGAGCAGGGGCGGTTCGCCTTCCTGCTCGCCGAGCAGGTCGTGGATCGACTCCAGGTCGTCCAGCAGGTGGTCGGGGTCGTTCGGGGGCTTGCGGCTGTCCATTTTTCCGTAGAGCGTCAGAGGCGCGGCAGGCGATGGTCCTGCAAAGGATAGCCCTGCTCGCGGTAGTAACGGAAATTCTCCCGCGCCGCCTGGCGGATCGCCGGCTCCTCCACCACCAGTTCGGCGATGCGCGAGAACTCGCGGGCGAAGGACGGCACCGTCAGGGTCAGGTTGATCAGCAGGTCGCGCTGGCCCGCCGGCGGCTGGCCCAGGCCCAGGATGACCGGGGCCTCGGGGTCCTCGTCGGCGGCGTTGTGCGGGACGAAGGCTTCCTTGCGGAAGCTCCACAGGCGCGCGTCCAGGGTGTCCCGCTGGGCCTCGTCGGCGCACAGCAGGTACACCCGCATGCCTTGCCGCCAGGCCTTGTCGGCCAGGCGGCAGGCGATGGTCAGGCGCGCGTCGGGATCGGCGCTGGGGATGACGTAGAAGTCCACCCGGGTCATTTTTTGGCTCCAAAGCTGCTGCGTTTGCTCATGCTGCGTTGAAAACCTGCGCAAATTGCTCATTTACAAAGCGTAAACTGCGCATTTGCGCAGGTTTTCGCCTTGCCTGAGCTGCACTCGCGACGCTTTGGATTCCAAAAAACATGTCCGTCCTACTCCGTTACTTCACGCGGTCCAGCAGGTACTGGGTGAGCAGCGGTACCGGGCGGCCGGTGGCGCCCTTGTCCTTGCCGCCGCTGATCCAGGCGGTGCCGGCGATGTCCAGGTGCGCCCAGTGGAACTTCTTGGCGAAGCGTGACAGGAAGCAGCCGGCGGTGATGGTGCCGGCCTTCGGCCCGCCGATGTTGGCGATGTCGGCGAAGGGGCTGTCCAGTTGCTCCTGGTACTCGTCGAACAGCGGCAGCTGCCAGGCGCGGTCGTCGGCCATCTCGCCGGCCTTCAGCAACTGGCGCACCAGGGCGTCGTTGTTGCCCATCAGGCCCGAGGTGTGGCTGCCCAGGGCGACGATGCAGGCGCCGGTGAGGGTGGCGATGTCCACTACCGACTGCGGCTTGAAGCGCTCGACGTAGGTCAGCGCGTCGCACAGCACCAGGCGGCCTTCGGCGTCGGTGTTGAGGATTTCGACGGTCTGCCCGCTCATGGTGGTGACGATGTCGCCGGGGCGGGTCGCGCCGCCGCTGGGCATGTTCTCGGCGCAGGCCATCACGCCCACCAGGTTGATCGGCAGCTGCAGCTCCAGCACGGCGCGGAAGGTGCCGAAGACGCTGGCGGCGCCGCACATGTCGAACTTCATCTCGTCCATGCCCAGGCCGGGCTTGAGGCTGATGCCGCCGGTGTCGAAGGTGATGCCCTTGCCGACCAGCACGTGCGGCGCCTCGTCCTTCTTGCCGCCGTTGTAGTGCAGGACGATCAGCCGCGGCGGCTGGTCGCTGCCCTGGGCCACGGCGAGGAACGAGCCCATGCCCAGCTCGCGGAGTTTCTTCTCGTCGAGCACTTCGACCTTCAGGCCCTTGTGCTCCTTGGCCAGGGTCTTGGCCTGTTCGCCGAGGAAGCTCGGGTGGCAGACGTTCGGCGGCAGGTTGCCGAGGTCGCGGGTCAGGGCCATGCCGTTGGCGATGGCGCGGGCTTCCTTGGCGCCCTGCTCGACGGCGGCGGCGTCGGCCTTGGCGGCCAGCAGGGTGAGCTTCTTCAGCTTGGGCGCTTCGGCCTTCTGGCTCTTGTAGCGGTCGAACACGTACAGGCCGTCGGCGAGGGTTTCCACCAGCAGGCGCGCCTTGCCGTGGGCGTTGCGGCCCTTGACCGCGAGGTCGCCCAGGGCCAGCGTGGCGTCGGCGCCGCCGAGGCTCTTCAGGTTGCCCAGCACCGAGGAAACCAGTTTGCGGTACTGGCGGTCGGAGAGTTCGCGCTCCTTGCCGGCGCCGACCAGCAGCACGCGCTCGGCCTTAAGGTTGGGCAAGGATTGCAGGAGTAGAGTCTGGCCGACCTTGCCGGCCAGATCGCCGCGCTTGAGCAGGGCGGCGATGGCGCCGCCGCTGGCGGCGTCCACGGCCTGGGCCGCGGCCCCGAGCTTGCGGCCTTCGCCGACGGCGATGACCAGGGTGGCGGTCTTCAGGGTTTCCGGACTAACGCTTTTAACAAGGAATTCCATGACAAGGTGTCCCCGTAACCAAGGGTCGAATGGGCGGGTGGTCGGCGACCCGCTCCGGCGTCTGCGCAGTGACAGGCCCGGCGAATCGCAGGATAATGCCGCGTATTTTCGCCGACCCGCCCCCTGGGCGTGCCGGCAGTGCCTCACGGCGGCTAGTGTGAGCGTAGCCGCCCGAGCGTGACAACCCTGGAGTGCCCGGTTTGATTGTCTTCCGTTACCTGTCCCGTGAAGTGCTGGTCACCATGAGCGCGGTGAGCGCCGTGCTGCTGGTCATCATCATGAGCGGCCGCTTCATCAAGTACCTGGCGCAGGCCGCCCAGGGCATGCTGGACCCCGGCTCGCTGTTCCTCATCATGGGCGTGCGCCTTCCCGGCTTCCTCCAGCTGATCCTGCCGCTGGGCCTGTTCCTCGGCATCCTGCTGGCCTACGGCCGCCTGTACCTGGAAAGCGAGATGACCGTGCTCACCGCCACCGGCATGAGCCAGCAGCGCCTGCTCGCCTACAGCATGGCGCCGGCGGCCCTGGTGGCTCTGCTGGTGGCCTGGCTGAGCCTGTCGCTGGCGCCCCAGGGCATCGCGCAGATGCAGCTGATCCTGAACAAGCAGGACGCCATGACCGAGTTCGACACCCTGGCGCCGGGCCGCTTCCAGTCGATGCGCGACGGCTCGCGGGTGACCTACACCGAGCAGCTGAACAACGACCGCACCCAGCTGGGCGGGGTGTTCATCTCCGACAAGAACCCGCCGCGCAACGGCCAGGACCGTGGCCTCTCGGTGCTGGTGGCGACCAGCGGCCAGCAGCAGATCCACCCCGACGGCAGCCGCTACCTGATCCTCAAGGACGGCTACCGCTACGATGGCGTGCCCGGCCAGGCCGACTACCGCGCCATCCAGTACGACACCTACGGCGTGCTGCTGCCCAAGCCGGAAGTCAGCAGCGAAATCGACGACCGCGACGCCATTCCCACCAGCGACCTGATCGCCAGCAACGAACCGCGCATGCGCTCGGAGCTGCAATGGCGCATCTCCATCCCGCTGCTGGTGTTCATCGTCACCCTGCTGGCGGTGCCGCTGTCCAAGGTCAACCCGCGCCAGGGCCGCTTCCTCAAGCTGCTGCCGGCGGTGCTGCTGTACATGGCCTACCTGGCCCTGCTGATCGCCGCGCGCGGCATGCTCGACAAGGGCAAGATCCCCATGGCCCTGGGCCTGTGGTGGGTCCACGCGCTGTTCCTGGCGATCGGCCTGCTGCTGGCGTTCTGGGAACCGCTGAGTCTGAAGTGGGCGGCCTCGCGTGCGCGCTCCGTGAAGGAGCACAAGCATGCGTAAGCTCGACCGTTACATCGGCGTCACCGTCTTCGTTTCCATCCTCGCCGTGCTCGGGGTGATCCTCGGCCTGGCGCTGCTGTTCGCCTTCATCGACCAGCTCGGCTCGCTGGACGAGAACTACACCCTGGGCGTGGCCCTGAAGTTCGTGCTGCTCACCGCGCCCAGCCGCGCCTACGACATGCTTCCGATGGCCGCGCTGATCGGTTGCCTGGTGGGCCTCGGGACCCTGGCCAGCAACAGCGAGCTGACCATCATGCGCGCCGCCGGCGTGTCGCTGCAGCGCATCGTCTGGGCGGTGATGAAGCCGATGCTGGTGCTGATGTTCGCCGGCATCCTGATCGGCGAATACGTGGTGCCCTACACCGAAACCCAGGCCCAGAGCGATCGCGCCCTGGCGCAGAGCAGCGGCGGCGCGGTGAGTTCGCGCAACGGCCTGTGGCACCGCCAGGGCCAGGAGTTCATCCACATCAACGTGGTGCAGGCCGACGGCACCCTGCTGGGCGTGACCCGCTACAACTTCGGCGCCGGCCACGTACTGGAGCGTTCCAGCTTCGCCAAGCGCGCGGCGTTCCACGACAACCAGTGGGTGCTGGAAGAGGTCACCACCACCGTCCTGCACCCGCAGGAGAAGCGCAGCGAAGTGCTCAGCGCACCCTCGGAGGTGTGGAACATCCAGCTCACTCCGCAACTGCTCAACACCGTGGTGATGGAGCCCGAGGCGCTGTCCATCAGCGGCCTGTGGGAATACATCCATTACCTGAAGGACCAGGGCCTGAGCACCAACCGCTACTGGCTGGCGTTCTGGACCAAGGTGCTGCAGCCGGCGGTGACCGCCGCGCTGGTGCTGATGGCGATCTCCTTCATCTTCGGCCCGCTGCGCAGCGTGACCCTCGGCCAGCGTGTGTTCACCGGCGTGCTGGTGGGCTTCACCTTCCGCATAGCCCAGGACCTGCTCGGCCCGTCGAGCCAGGTGTTCAACTTCCCGCCGCTGCTGGCGGTGCTGGTGCCGGCGGCGATCTGTGCGCTGCTGGGTACCTGGCTGCTCAAGCGCGCGGGCTGATCCTGCAACCCTCTCCTTTACGCGGGCAGCCGCAAACAGGAGAGGGGGCTGTTCGCAGTTGCCCGCAAGATCGGCGCCATCCTCCCGCTCCGTCATTCCCGCGAACGCGGAAACGCAGGGCGTATGACCGTTCGCGGTTATCCGCCGCCGGGCCGAGCACCGGAGTCAGTGGGGTTGATGGGTATCGCTTCGCTCAACGCCAGCCTGCGACGCTGTTCTTCCCGTAGAGCGGGCCATGCCCGCGATCGCGCACGGCGCGCTCCTACGGCGGTCAGGCAGCGTTGATTCACCCGCGCCCCTGGGTCGCCTTGCGCACCGCCTTGGGAATCTGGATCACCACGCTTTCCGAATAGCGGTCGTGCCAGGTGCGCTTGTCCTTGTCCCAGAGCATCCACAGGAAGCCCAGGCCGGCGCAGGCCCAGGAGCCGATGGCGATGACGAAGCGCAGCAGCGCCTGCATCAGGCTGATCGGCGTGCCGTCGGGGTTCTGTACGCGCACGCCCCACACCTGCATGCCCAGGGTCTGGCCCTTGTGCGTCCAGAACTTCGCGAAGAAGGCGAACAGGCTGATGAACAGCAGGCTGGAGAGCACCGGGTCGCCGACCAGCCCGCCCTGGTCGGCCAGCTGGCGCAGCTTGTCGCCGCCCAGCAGCAGGCGCAGCACCACCTGCTGGTAGAGCAGGGTGACCACCATCAGCAGGGCCACGCACAGCAGGAAGTCATAGAACATCGCCGCGCAGCGGCGCAGCAGGGGCGCGGGCGGGAAATTTCCCTCCGGCTGGAGCAGGGGCTTGGGCATGGCGTCGTGGGGCGCTCTGGCGGAAATCGGCGGGGGATTATACGACCTTTGACGGACAGTGCCCGAGGACCGGGTGCCGCAGGCGGAATGATCTACGCTAGTTGCAGGTGCCCGGCCTGGCCCGGCGCCGAGCCAGGCGCAGGCCAGAGGGACAGCTGCGATGCCTCATAGGAGCAAAAAACGGCGCCTGTTCCGGCGCGTGGCGTATTCCCTGCTGGTGGCCGCGATACCGCTGCTCCTGGGGGGAACCATCGTCTACCTGCAGGCGCTCTCGGTGCTGCACCGCGAGGCGCGTCAGGCCGCGACGGAGGCGGAGCGGTTGTTCGACATCATGCTCGGCAACGCCGCCGCCTCGGCGCGCACCACCATCCCCTTCGCCGAAGGCCACTGCAAAGACGCCGAGCTGATCCTGCGCGAACAAGTGGCCACCGTGCCCTTCGTGCGCTCGGTCAACCTGACCCGCGACGACAAGGTCTTCTGCACCTCGCTGTTCGGCCCCTACGACGAGCCGGTGGCGGTGGACACCTTCGTCGATGGCCGCCTCAGCCTGTTGCCCGGCAATGACGTGACGCCGCACTTCGCGTTGATCGTGTATCGCCTCACCCAGGGACGCAGCGGTGTGCTGGCGGCGGTGGATGGCCGCTACCTGAGCAACGTGCTGCAGTTGGTGGACCAGCGCAGCGACCTGGTGTTGCGGGTCGGTCCGAACTGGATGGACGAGGCCGGGACGGTGCACCGCGGCGTACCCGAGGACTTTCCCCTGGGCGAAACGCGGCTGACTTCGCAAAGCTACCCTTACGAGGTGATCGGCGGCTTCCCGGCCGGCGCCCAGTGGCAGGTCATGCGCCAGGACTACTGGCCGCTGTTCGCCATGCTCGCGTTGCTCGGCGCCCTGTTCGGCAGCGCCTGCTTCTGGTTGTTGGAGCGGGTGCTGACGCCTACCCGGGAGATCGAGCGAGCGCTCCATGCCGGGGAGTTCGTGCCCTTCCTCCAGCCCCTGGTGCAGGCTTCCAGCGGCCACTGGGTCGGCGCCGAGGTGCTGATGCGCTGGCAGCACCCGCGCGAGGGGCTGGTCGGGCCGGACATCTTCATTCCCCTGGCCGAGCGTTCCGGGCTGATCCTGCCGATGACCCGCGACCTCCTGCAGCAACTCGCCGAGGAGTTGCCGCGCCACGTCGCGCTGCTCGGTGAGAACTTCCACCTCGGGGTCAACATCAGTGCGGTGCACTGCAGCAGTAGCAGCCTGCTCACCGACTGCGTGGATTTCCTCGGCGCCTTCCCGCCTGGCTCGCTGAACCTGATGCTGGAGCTGACCGAACGCGAGCTGATCGAGACCAGCAACTTCACTGACGACCTCTTCAGTTGCCTACGTGACCTCGGCGTGACCCTGGCCATCGACGATTTCGGCACCGGCCATTCGAGCCTGGCCTACCTGCGTCGCTTCCAGGTGGACGCGCTGAAGATCGACAAGAGCTTCGTCTCGACCATCGGCGACGACACCCGCTCCCGGCACATCCTCGATAGCATCCTCGACCTGTGCAGCCGTCTCGACCTGCAGATGATCGCCGAGGGGATCGAAACGGCGGCGCAGCGCGACTACCTGGCGGAGCGTGGCGTGCCCTTCCTGCAGGGCTACCTGTTCGCCCGCCCGATGCCGCTGGCGGATTTCCTCGTCGAGCTTGCCGCCCGGCGCCAGCGCGAGTCGTCCTAGCGCTGGCCTGGCGTGATACCGAACAGCCGTTGCAGAAGCGCGCGATAGCGGGGGCGGTCGGCTTCCGGCAGTTCCGCGTCGTACACCTCGGCCACGGCCTGGCGAACTTGCGGAATGACGCCGTTCACCGCGGCTATCACCTGGCGGCCCAGCGCGCTGCGTGAGCAGGCGATGTAGCCTTCCTGGTACTCCGGCGTGCCCTCGATGGCGTAGCGGCGCACATCCAGCGGCGGCTTGCCGGAGGCGGCGGTGCGGTGCAGCACTTCGTTGGGGTAGGCCAGCACCGCGTCTATGCCGCGGCCCTGGGAGGCCATCATGCCGAGCAGGCCTTCGAGCTGGTCCTGGGCGTAGCGCCGGTATACCGCCTTGTCGTCGGGGTGTTCGGCCAGCAGCTCGTCTATCGCCGTACCGTAGCGGCGCCCGCCGAGCACGCCCAGGCGCAGCTGCCCGCCGGCCAGCAGGGCGCGCAGGTCCACGCGGCCGCCATGGGTCGGTAGCGGGGCGTGGTCGACGAGGGTGAACAGGTGGATCGGCAGCATCAGCCGGTAGGCGTCGCTGAAGATGAAGGCGCGTTCACGCTCCGGCGTTTTAAGAAAACCGGCGAAACAGACGTTGGCCCAGTTCTTCATTTCCTGCTCGATTCGCGGATAGTTCGCCGGCACTTCTTCCTCGGTGTGGCGGAAGCCGTCGAGGCGCTGGATCACCAGATTCTGCGCCACATCGGCCAGGCCGCGGCCGCGCTCGGGGCCGGAAAGGATGTACAGCGGGGGAAAATCCGTGGTCAGCCAGCGCACCTCGGGCGTAGCCGGGGCGGGCGACGTGGCGAGGGCGCAAGGCGCCAGCAGGGCGCTGGCCAGGGCCAGGCACGTCGGGGTGATTCGCACTATTGTCAGTCCTTGGCAACGGCAGGGTGGAACGCTGTTTCCCCAGTGCCGATCACTTTACATGCAAAGGGTCGCGTGCGACGAGAGCCCGCCGGGGCTCAGCCGTGCTGCACCCCGGCGCGCTTGAGCAACTGTTTGCAGCGCTCGGACAGGTGCTCCACGCGCAGGTGCTTGCCGGCCTTGGCGTAGCGCTCGCGCAGGGTTTTCAGCGCGGCGATCGCCGAGTAGTCGACGAAACTCAGGTGGCGGCAGTCGAGGGTGACCTGCGGCGGGTCGTTGGCCGGGTCGAACTGCTCCAGGAAGGGGGTGGTGGAGGCGAAGAACAGCGTGCCGTGCAGGCGGTAGAGCTTGCTGCCGTCGGCCTCCAGCTGGCTGTCGGCGTAGAGTTCGCGGGCGTGTTTCCAGGCGAAGTCCAGCGCGGCGATGACGATGCCGCACATCACCGCCGTGGCCAGGTCGGTGAACACCGTGATGATGGTCACCGCGATCATCACCAGCACGTCGCTCAGCGGCACCTTCCCCAGCACCCGCAGCGAGGCCCAGGCGAAGGTCTGCTGGGACACCACGAACATCACCCCGACCAGCGCCGCCAGCGGAATGCGCTCGATCAGCGGGGAGAGGAACAGCACGAAGAGCAGGATCATCACCCCGGCGACCACCCCGGACAGCCGGCCGCGCCCGCCGGAGCTGAGGTTGATCACGGTCTGGCCGATCATGGCGCAGCCGCCCATGCCGCCGAACAGACCGGAGGCGATGTTGGCCGCGCCCAGCGCCAGGCACTCGCGGTCGGGGTAGCCGCGGCTCTGGGTGAATTCGTCGGTGAGGTTGAGGGTCAGCAGGGTTTCCAGCAGGCCGACCAGGGCCATCAGCACCGCATAGGGCACGACGATCCGCAGCGTCTCCAGGTCCCACGGCACCTGCGGCAGGGCGAAGGCGGGGAGGCCGCCGGCGATGTGCGCCATGTCGCCCAGGGTGCGGGTCGGCAAGCCGAACAGGTACACCAGCAGGCCGACGCCGAGGATCGCCACCAGCGCCGGCGGCACCGCGCGGGTCAGCTTCGGCAGCAGGTAGACGATGGCCATGGTCAGCGCCACCAGGCCGAGCATCAGGTACAGTGGTGAGCCGCTGAGCCAGGCCTCGCCGGTCTTGAAATGTTCCAGCTGGGCCAGGGCGATGACGATCGCCAGGCCGTTGACGAAGCCCAGCATCACCGGGTGCGGCACCATGCGCACCAGCTTGCCCAGGCGCAGCAGGCCGAAGGCGATCATCACCAGCCCGCCGAGCAGCACGGTCGCCAGCAGGTACTGCACGCCGTGCTGCACCACCAGCGCCACAATCACCACGGCCATGGACCCGGCGGCGCCGGAAACCATCCCCGGACGGCCGCCGAACAGGGCGGTGATCGTGCACAGGATGAAGGCGCCGTACAGGCCCATCAGCGGATTGAGGTGAGCCACCAGGGCGAAGGCGATGCACTCGGGCACCAGCGCGAAGGACGTGGTGAGGCCGGCCAGGATGTCGGCGCGCAGACGGGCGGGTTTCATGGCGTTCCTGAGGTCTGGACCGGCGCGGCCGGTCGCGGGTGGTGCGGATTGAGGACGCGCATGGTACGGAATCGAAGTCGCCTGGACCAGCCCGGTGCCCTGCTGGGTCAGCGCTCTGTCGGTCTACAGGTGCCGTCTGACCTGTTTCAGGACGACCAGGGCGTATGGGATGCCGAGTAGGGGAGAGCGGGAATGGAAACCCGACGTCGTACGCGGGCCTCGGTGCATTGGCCAATGGTAGATAACCGCGAACGGTTATGCGCCCTGGTTTCCCGCCTTCTGCGAAGCAGGGCATCGCTTACGTGAACAGCATTGCCGCGTTGCGCGACTTTTCGGTTCCCGGCGACTTAAACCAGGACCTGTCGCGTGCTGGCGATCAGTTGATGGACTTGCCGCACCACCGACTCATCGGTAGGTACCTCAGGTCCTCTCCCTTCTGGGCACGGCATGCTGGGCGTGGTCCCGAACAGCCTGCAGATAAGTGGACGCTGCTCATAGGCCTCGCATCCATTGGGACCAAGGTGCACGCAATTCCACGCGGCCAGGGCCGCGGCATGTTCAGCCTCGCTTCTTGCCGGCAAGCGAGCCATCTCCTCTGAGCACGCAGTGACCGGCCCGCAGCAGTCGTGGCAACCAGGCTTGCATTCGAAGCCGGGGATTTTCCGACGCAGTTGATCAACCCTGCGACTAACACCGTTCATATTTCGCTTCTTGGTTTGGGCGGCTGACTGTTCAAGGTGGCACTCAGGCTTCGAGCACGTCCAGCAAGACCCATGGCTTGAAGCCCTTTGCTCGGGCTGCCTTCTCTGCCTCCAGGATCGCGTCGGTGCGACTCAACGAACGCGAATGGTGTTCGTATCTGAAAGCAGGCCCACCCTCTCCGCGCACACTCAGGATGACCAGGTACCCACGCATAGGGTTGCTGGCCTCACGGGTTGCCTTGGACTTCTGAGGCGCGATGCCCAGCGACTCACGCATCTGTCGCTCAAGGTCTTCAAATTGCGGCATCTACAAGGCTCCGACGAAAAGGAGGCGGAGTCTATCTGATCCACCCCTCGGAAGCTTGCTGCTGTTCTGCCGTACCCACCGCTTCACGTCCACAGCGGACCCCGTTTCATCGACCGCACCGTGCCGCAGGGGCGTGGCGGCTCAGGGAAGTCTGGCTGGGTGGCCACGCGCTACCCTACCGGGTCGTCAAGGAGCATAGTGCCATTGCGGCCAATGAAGTGGCGCGCCGCTTCAATGCGAGTCGCCCCAGCCAGGTGTGGTGCGGGGTGTGGCGTACTCCAGGCTCGCAGCTCACCGGGCGTGCGCTGCTTCCTGCTTTCACGGCGATCTCCAAGGCGGTCGATCTCTGCGACCGTCACCCCTTGGCAGTCTTCGCGCCAACGGAAACAAAAAAGCCTGCAAGAACAGTGTCTTGCAGGCTTTGTTTGGTACTGGGAGAGACTCGAAGAGTTGGCTGTGTGCCTTTGTTCGAGGGAGTTTCGATATTTTAGGTTTGTGATCTACTCACAAATCTACTCACTTTTGTGAAAGTGCATGCTGGTGCTCGGAGCGGGACTCGATCCTGAAGGGGTGACTCTGCCGTTTTTGTGATGGCAGAATGAGGCCAAACTGACAAGGAGGTCGCATGCGCGCCATTTCCCTTTCTGCCCTGGCTTTCATCACCGCGGCAACCATCAGCGGTTGTACCACTCGGGTCGCCGATCTGACGGTGGCAAGCTCGAAGAACATCAATCTCCATTCCACCGCACTCTCCACAGGCAAGCGCGTCGAGGGCAGCGACAGCGTGGGCGTCGTTCTCTTCCCGCTCGGTCAGCCGAACGTCAAGACCGCCATCGATCGCGCTGTCGAGAAGGACAAATGCGCCGTTGGGCTTTCTGACGTCGTGATCGACCAGGAATTCTTTGCTTTCATCTTCGGGTACGTGAAGTACAACGTGAAAGGTAACCTCATCATCGACAACGAGCAGCCTGGATGCGGTGGCTATGCTCAGACCTACCGCCAGCAGCCGTCGAGCAATTGGCAGACTCCGGCAAGCCCCTACAGCGTCAGAGATCAACGGCTTCAGCAGCTCCAGCAGCAGCAAAACAGCTTGAGCTACGAGGAGTACCAGCGGCGCTATAGGCAGATCATGGGGCCGTGATCCCACTCATCTACATACTATTTACAGAATTTAGGCAGTTTATGAAAATCTCATAAACTATCTAATCTCCATAGAGGCCAACATGGACCCGATCCGAAACCCCTATTCGCCTGGGGCAGGAACCCCTCCTCCTGAATTGGCAGGGAGGGATGCCGTTAGAGAGCAGGTGAGAATTGCGCTGGGAAGGCTTTTACACAGAAAGCCGACTAAGAGCGTAATGCTTGTCGGGCTACGTGGCGTCGGTAAAACCGTGCTCCTGGATCAGATGAGACTTGATGCCGAAGCCTCCGGCGTCAAGACGATCCGGATTGAAGCTCCTGAAGGACGTTCACTGCCAGCCATGCTGGCCCCGCAGCTTCGTATAGCCCTTCTCTCCCTGAGTCGCATTGAGGCAGCGAAGGACAAAGCAGTTACCGCACTAAGAGCTCTGGCAGGCTTCGCAAGCAAGCTCAAAGTCACCTTCAACGACATAGAGGTAGGCCTTGATTACGATCCAGAGCCAGGCCTCGCAGACAACGGCGACCTAGAGGGTGATCTCGCCGTTCTTCTTGAGAATGCTGGTATAGCTGCCATGGAGGCAGGAACTGTTCTTGCAATCTTCATTGATGAACTTCAGTACGTTGAAGAAGGCCAAATGGCAGCTCTGATATCGGCTCTCCATCGCTGCGCACAGCAACGGCTTCCAGTGACAGTAATTGGTGCTGGACTGCCCCAATTGAGGGGAAGGATGGGCGAAGCCAAGTCTTATGCTGAGAGGCTTTTTGATTTCCCTGCGATCGGGGCTCTTGCCGAAAACGATGCGGCACTGGCGATCGTGAAACCAGCGCAGGACGAGGGTGTCGAGGTGGAGGAGCCCGCTGCCAAGAAGATAGTCATGGAGACAAAGGGGTATCCCTATTTCCTGCAGGAGTGGGGAAAACATGCCTGGGACATCGCCGATAGCAGCCCGATATCCCTAGAAGATGTTACAAGAGCATCCGGAGTGGCGATCGCGGCTTTGGATGAAAGCTTCTTCAGGGTGCGCTTCGACCGCCTCACTCCTGCGGAGAAGAAGTACCTTAGAGCTATGGCTGATCTCGGAGCTGGTCCGCACAGATCCGGCGATATAGCTGACCGTCTAGGGCGGTCATCCCAATCTTTAGGCCCGGCGCGCAGCAGCTTGATCGCGAAGGGGATGGTCTGGAGTCCAAACCACGGAGACACTGCATTCACTGTCCCGCTGTTCGATGAGTTCATGAAGCGCATCATGCCAGGCGATGATTGGCTTTAAAGAAGGCCCCGCACCCGCGGGGCTTTTCGTTTCTGGCACGGAGCAGTAACCTGATCTGCTGTGCATAGCATGGCGAGCCGCCTCTTGGCGCGCTCCATCTGCTGGAAATGCACCATGAGCAGAAGCCGTCAAAAGACACCCATGTGTGGGATTACCACCGCAGCCAGTGAGCGCTTCGACAAGCAAACCTGGCACCGCGCCTTCCGCAAAGCCGAGCGCCAACGCCTGGCCATCGCACCACTCTCCGAGCCACACCACTTCCGCGAGTTCAGCGACGACTGGACGATGAACAAGGATGGCAAATGCTATTGGGGGGGTGAATACCTTGGTGCCAAATGGCTGCGGAAATAGCTTTCCTCGCTCTGGCACACCCATGGCTTATTCAGTGCTAGCTGCTAGAGCCACTGCAATGCCAGCCTTGTCTTTCGATCCACTCAGTTTGCAGATGCTCTAGTCACCATGGAGGCCATTTATTGCAGGCGACTGGCTTTCTTATCGCCCATGCGGAAGGTGGTGAGTGATAAGCCGTTTCTCTGCTGTGTCTGCTCGATTTGGGAGTTGAGTGTCTCTTGGAATGCGGAAAACCTTTGGGGGTCTCCAATGCACTGCTTGCGGATCGAGACTTCTTTTTCCAGTGCAGCATTGCGCTTCAACTGGGCTGTTATCAGATCCGAGCTCGCCAACGGTTGCTGCTGATCGGCGGTTGGGGGCTTTTTTCTTCAGCTGGAGGAGGCGCCAAAGCTTGCTGCCGTAGTGATCTCGACGCGAAGGCTGAGGGGCGAGTGGCGGTACAGCTTCTCCTTTGGCTTGGCGGTGCGGACTGCGGAGTCTGTGAGAGGCGCGGCATCCCCTAGAAGCCACGTCAGGCGCAGATCATGTGGCCTGGTATGAGTAGAGGTTCAGGGCCGAACTGGCTCTACTCTCAATGAGCTGCGCTTACAAGGAATACCCGGGAACTATGGGCACAAAAAAACCGGCTGAGAGGCCGGTTTTTTTGTGTCTCGGGTCGTCCTGGGATGGCTCGAAACTATGTGGTGGTGCCCCGGGAGAGACTCGAACTCTCACTCTGTCGCCAGAAACGGATTTTGAATCCGCCGCGTCTACCATTCCGCCACCGAGGCAATGGCGCGGCAGTATAGGGAGGCGTCGGTGACCGGTCAATCCACTTGCGTGGCGAGGGCAGCGCATTTCCAGTAAGATACTCGGCCCTTCGAGATATGCCCCATGCGCGTCACCGACTTCCATTTCGAACTGCCCGAGGCGTTGATCGCCCGCCATCCGCTCGCTGAACGTCGCGCCAGCCGCCTGCTGGTGCTGGACGGGCCGAGCGGCGCCCTCAGCCACCGCCATTTCGCCGACCTGCTGGAATATCTGCGGCCGGGCGATCTGATGGTGTTCAACAACACCCGGGTGATCCCGGCGCGCCTGTTCGGCCAGAAGGCTTCCGGCGGCAAGCTGGAAATTCTCGTCGAGCGCGTGCTGGACAGCCGCCGCGTGCTGGCCCACGTGCGTTCCAGCAAGTCGCCCAAGCCGGGGTCGAAGATCCTCATCGACGGCGGCGCCGAGGCCGAGATGCTGCAGCGCCACGACGCACTGTTCGAGCTGGGCTTCGCCGAGGACGTGCTGCCGCTGCTGGAGCGGGTCGGGCACATGCCGCTGCCGCCTTATATAGACCGCCCCGACGAAGACGCCGATCGCGAGCGCTACCAGACCGTCTACGCCGAGCGCGCCGGCGCCGTGGCCGCGCCTACCGCCGGGCTGCATTTCGACCAGGGCCTGCTCGACGCCATCCGCGAGAAGGGCGTGGACACCGCCTTCGTCACCCTGCATGTGGGCGCCGGCACCTTCCAGCCGGTGCGCGTGGAGCGCATCGAAGACCACCACATGCACAGCGAGTGGCTGGAAGTGGGCCAGGACGTGGTCGACGCCGTGGCCGCCTGCCGCGCGCGCGGCGGCCGGGTGATCGCCGTCGGCACCACCAGCGTGCGCTCGCTGGAGAGCGCGGCGCGCGACGGCGAGCTCAAGCCGTTCAGCGGCGACACCGACATTTTCCTGTTCCCCGGCCGGCCGTTCCATGTGGTCGACGCCCTGGTGACCAATTTCCACCTGCCCGAGTCGACCCTGCTGATGCTGGTGTCGGCCTTCGCCGGCTACCCGCAGACCATGGCCGCCTACGCCGCCGCGGTGGACGGGCAGTACCGCTTCTTCAGCTACGGTGATGCCATGTTCATCACCCGCAATCCCGCGCCGCGCGGGCCCGAGGACTGATCCATGAGCTTCATGAAGTTCGAACTGCTGGCCACCGACGGCAAGGCCCGGCGCGGCCGCCTGAGCTTCCCCCGTGGCGTGGTCGAGACCCCGGCGTTCATGCCGGTGGGTACCTACGGCACGGTCAAGGGCATGCTCCCGCGCGACATCGAGGACATCGGCGCGCAGATCATCCTCGGCAACACCTTCCACCTGTGGCTGCGCCCGGGCACCGAGGTGATCGCCAAGCACGGCGACCTGCACGACTTCATGCAGTGGAAGGGACCGATCCTCACCGATTCCGGCGGTTTCCAGGTGTTCAGCCTGGGCGCCCTGCGCAAGATCAAGGAAGAGGGCGTGTACTTCGCCTCGCCGGTGGACGGCGCCAAGGTCTTCATGGGGCCCGAGGAATCCATGGCCGTGCAGCGCGCGCTGGGCTCGGACATCGTGATGATCTTCGACGAATGCACCCCGTACCCGGCCGAGTTCGACGTGGCCAAGCGTTCCATGGAGCTGTCGCTGCGCTGGGCCAAGCGCTCGAAGATCGCCCATGGTGACAGCCCTTCCGCGCTGTTCGGCATCGTTCAGGGTGGCATGCACGAGGAATTGCGCATGCGTTCGCTGGAAGGCCTGCAGGAAATCGGCTTCGACGGCCTGGCCATCGGCGGCCTGTCGGTGGGCGAGCCGAAGGAAGAGATGATCCGTGTGCTGGACTTCCTGCCGCCGCGCATGCCGGCCGACAAACCCCGTTACCTGATGGGGGTGGGCAAACCCGAGGACCTCGTGGAAGGTGTGCGCCGCGGCGTCGACATGTTCGACTGCGTGATGCCCACGCGCAACGCGCGTAACGGTCATCTGTTCGTCGATACCGGGGTCATCAAGATCCGCAACGCCGTGCACAAGCACGACGAATCGCCGCTGGACCCGACCTGCGATTGCTACACCTGCAAGCACTTCTCCCGCGCCTATCTCTACCACCTGGACAAGTGCGGCGAAATGCTCGGCAGCATGCTCAATACCATCCACAACTTGCGGCATTATCAGCGGGTTATGGCTGGTTTGCGCGAGGCAATCCAACAGGGTACATTGGCCGCCTTTGTCGACGCCTTCTATGCCAAACGCGGCCTTCCGACGCCGCCGTTGGGCGATTGATCCGATTATCGAAAAGAATATAGAGACAGGAGTATCCGATGAGCTTTCTGATTCCCGCCGCTTACGCTGACGCCGCCGCTCCGGCCGCCGCAGGCCCGGTCGGCACTGGTTTTGAGTGGGTGTTCCTGGTCGGCTTCCTGGTCATCTTCTACCTGATGATCTGGCGCCCGCAGGCCAAGCGCAACAAGGAGCACAAGAACCTCCTGTCCAACCTGCAGAAGGGCGATGAAGTCGTCACTTCCGCCGGTATCGCCGGCAAGGTGCTGAAAGTCGCCGAAGACTTCGTGGTCGTCGAAGTCGCCGACAACGTCGAGCTGAAGTTCCAGAAGGGCGCCATCGCCGCGACCCTGCCGAAAGGCACGCTCAAGGCCATCTGAGTTCCAGGCAACAGAAAACCAATAGACGGGGCGCACGAAGCGCCCCGCGTCATAAACGGGCGGTCTCAATGCTCAACAAATATCCCCTGTGGAAATACCTGCTGATCCTGGCGGTGCTTGCCGTCGGTTTCATCTATTCCGCACCCAACCTCTACCCGGACGATCCGGCCGTGCAGATCAGTGGCGCCAGCAGCGCGCTGCAGATCACCCAGGCTGACATCGACAAGGCCAGCAAGGCGCTGACCGACGCGGGCATCGCCGTCAAGGCTGGCAGCCTCGGCAAGAACAGCGGCCTGATCCGCCTGGCCAAGCAGGAAGACCAGCTTCCCGCCAAGGACATCGTGCGTCGCGCCATGGGCGACGACTACGTGGTCGCGCTCAACCTGGCGCAGACCACCCCGAACTGGCTGCGCTCCATCGCCGCCCACCCGATGAAGCTGGGCCTCGACCTCTCCGGCGGCGTGCACTTCCTCCTCGAAGTGGACATGGACAAGGCTGTCGACGCCCGCCTGAACGTCTACGAAAGCGAGATCAAGAGCGCCCTGCGCAAGGAGCGCCTGCGCTACCGCAGCCTGCCGGTGCAGGATCGCGCCATCCAGCTGGGCTTCACCGACGACGAATCGCTGAACAAGGCCAAGGCGCTGATCGCCAAGGACTACCGCGATTTCGAGGTGACCCAGGATTCGCGCAACGACATGCAGGTGCTGCGCCTGGCCATGACCCAGGCCAAGCTCGCCGAGATCCGCGAATACTCGATCAAGCAGAACCTCACCACCGTGCGCAACCGCGTCAACGAGCTGGGCGTGTCCGAGCCGCTGGTGCAGCGCCAGGGCGCCAACCGCATCGTGGTCGAACTGCCGGGCGTGCAGGACACCGCCGAAGCCAAGCGTATCCTCGGCAAGACCGCGAACCTGGAGTTCCGCCTGGCCGCCGACGCCGACGCTGTCAAATCGGCCACCGAGACCTTCGAATTCCGCGAGCCGCGCCGCCCGCCGGTGGCTCTGGAGCGCAGCGTGATCATCACCGGTGACCAGGTCACCGACGCCAGCGCCAGCTTCGACGAGAACGGTCGCCCGCAGGTGAACATCCGCCTCGACGGCCATGGCGGCGAGCTGATGAACCGCGCCACTCGCAACAATGTCGGCCGCAGCATGGCCGTGGTGTTCATCGAGCAGAAGCCGATCACCCGCTACACCAAGCAGGTGGTCGACGGCGTCGAGCAGGAAGTCGCGGTCCCGGCCTTCAAGGAAGAGAAGAAGATCATCAGCCTGGCGACCATCCAGTCCGCCCTCGGCAACCAGTTCCGCATCACCGGCCTCGACGGCCCGGGCGAATCCTCGGAACTGGCCCTGCTGCTGCGCGCCGGTGGCCTGGCCGCGCCGATGTACTTCGCCGAAGAACGCACCATCGGCCCGAGCCTGGGTGCCGACAACATCGCCAAGGGCATCGACGCCTCCCTGTGGGGCATGGTGTTCGTGTCGCTGTTCATCATCGTCATCTACCGCTTCTTCGGTGTGATCGCCACCGTCGCCCTGGCCTTCAACATGGTCCTGCTGGTGGCGCTGATGTCGATCCTCGGCGCGACCCTGACGCTGCCCGGCATCGCCGGTATCGTGTTGACCATGGGTATGGCGGTGGACGCCAACGTGCTGATCTTCTCGCGGATACGCGAGGAGCTGGCCGGCGGCATGTCGGTACAGCGCGCCATCCATGAAGGCTTCAGCCGTGCCTTCACGGCGATCGTCGACGCCAACCTGACCTCGCTGCTGGTCGGCGGCATTCTCTACGCCATGGGCACCGGCCCGGTGAAGGGCTTCGCCGTCACCATGTCGCTCGGCATTCTCACCTCGATGTTCACGGCCATCATGGTCACCCGCGCAATGGTCAACCTGATCTTCGGCGGGCGTGACTTCAAGAAGCTGTGGATCTAAGGGGGATCATGAGATGAATATCAAGATCGGTACCATCAACTTCATGGGCGTGCGCAACATCGCGTTCGCCCTCACTCTGATCCTTACCCTGATCGCCCTCGGCAGCTGGTTCACCAAGGGTCTCAACTTCGGCCTGGACTTCACCGGCGGCACGCTGATCGAGCTGAACTACCAGCAGCCGGCGGACCTGGCCAAGGTCCGCGAGGAACTGGGCAAGGCCGGTTACCACGAGGCCGTGGTGCAGAGCTTCGGCGATACCAAGGACGTGCTGGTGCGCATGCCCAGCGAAGACCCGGAGCTGGGCAAGAAGGTCGCCGGCGCCCTGCAGGCCGCCGACACCGCCAACCCGGCCAGCCTGAAACGCGTGGAATACGTCGGCCCGCAGGTCGGCGAGGAACTGCGCGACCAGGGTGGCCTGGGCATGCTCCTGGCGCTGGGCGGCATCCTGATCTACGTCGGTTTCCGCTTCCAGTGGAAGTTCGCCCTGGGCGCGATCCTCTCGCTGATCCACGACGTGATCATCGTGATGGGCGTGCTGTCGTTCTTCCAGGTCACCTTCGACCTCACCGTGCTCGCCGCGGTGCTGGCGGTGGTGGGCTACTCGCTGAACGACACCATCGTGATCTTCGACCGGGTGCGCGAGAACTTCCGCGTGCTGCGCAAGGCCAGCCTGATCGAGAACATCAACATCTCGACCAGCCAGACCCTGCTGCGCACCATGGCCACCTCGATCTCCACCTTGCTGGCGATCGCCGCGCTGCTGTTCTTCGGTGGCGACAACCTGTTCGGCTTCTCCATCGCCCTGTTCGTCGGTGTGTTGGCCGGTACCTACTCGTCGATCTACATCGCCGACGTGGTGCTGATCTGGCTGAAACTGTCGGCCGAGGACCTGATCCCGCCGCAGACCAAGGAAGTCGACGACCGCCCCTGAGGCTTGGTCGCCGTATGAAAAACTCCCGCCCCGGCGGGAGTTTTTCTTTGTGCCGAAAGCCGTGTGTCGGTTTTGAGTGGTCTTTCACAACGCACTGCAGGAACTTTCTTAAGAATTTCCTGCTCCAAGGCAGGGAATAAGGCGGAAGCCTGAATGAACGGAAAAGCCAGGAGGTTTATGTGAACAAGTCGTTGCTCATCGGTACCGTGTTGGGCGCAGTCGGCGTTACGGCAGGTGGAGCGGTGGCCACGTACAGCCTGGTCGACCATGGTCCGCAGTACGCCGAAGTGGTCGCTGTCCAGCCGGTCAAGGAAACCATCAAGACGCCGCGTCAGGTCTGCAAGGATGTCGCCGTCACCCACCAGCGCCCGGTCAAGGACCAGCACCAGATCGCCGGTACGGCCATTGGTGCCATCGCCGGCGGCCTGCTGGGCAACCAGATCGGCGGCGGCAAGGGCAAGACCCTGGCTACCGTGGCTGGTGCCGTCGGCGGTGGCTACGCCGGCAACAAGGTGCAGGAAGGCATGCAGGAGCGTGACACCTACACCACCACCGAAACCCGCTGCAGCACCGTGAATGACACCAGCGACAAGGTCGTCGGCTACGACGTCAAGTACATGCTCGACGGCAAGGCCGGCCAGGTCCGCATGGACCGCGATCCGGGCAGCCAGATTCCGGTCGACAAGAGCGGCCGGCTGATCCTCAGTCAGCAATAAGCTCGACCCGCTACAGAAAGGCGCCCCATGGGGCGCCTTTTTCGTTTCCGTGTAGGGCGTACAACCGTTCGCGGTTATCCGCCGTCGGTTGGGGCGTGTAGGAGTGGGCCACGCTCGCGATCGCGCGCATGGCGCACTTCTACAGGTCGTGCGGCAGGCACAAAAAAGCCCGGCACAAGGCCGGGCTTTTCCATTCCGTCGAGGCTCAGCGCTTGAGCGACGGCGGCAGGTGCGGCTGGATGGTGGTCAGCAGCGCCTTGAAGCACTTGGTGTTGCCGGCCACGATGTGGCCCTTCTCGAGGAATTCGTGGCTGCCGGTGAAGTCGCTCACCAGGCCGCCGGCTTCCTGCACCAGCAGGGCGCCAGCCGCCATGTCCCACTCGGACAGGCCGAATTCCCAGAAGGCGTCGAAGCGGCCGGCCGCGACGTAGGCCAGGTCCAGGCTGGCGGCGCCGGCGCGGCGGATGCCGGCGGTCTGGCCGACCAGGCTACGGAACATGCCCAGGTAAGCGTCGAGGTTGTCCAGCTGGCTGTCGCGGAACGGGAAGCCGGTGCCCAGCAGGGCGCCGTCCAGGCTCTTGCGGTTGCTCACCCGCAGGCGGCGGCCGTTCAGCGCGGCGCCACGGCCACGGCTGGCGGTGAATTCTTCCTGGCGCACCGGGTCGAGGACCACGGCGTGCTCAAGGCGACCCTTGTACTTGCAGGCGATGCTCACGGCGAAGTGCGGGACGCCGTGGATGAAGTTGGTGGTGCCGTCCAGCGGATCGATGATCCACAGGTAATCGGCGCCTTCGCCGCTGCCTTCCAGGTAGCCGCCTTCCTCGCCCATGATGCCGTGGTTCGGGTAGGCCTTGCGCAGGGCGGTGACGATGCTCAGCTCGGCGGCGCGGTCGACTTCGGTGACGTAGTCTTTGGCGTCTTTTTCGTTGACCGAGAGGGTGTCCAGGCGTTCGATGGAGCGGAAGATCAGTTCACCAGCGCTGCGAGCGGCGCGCAGGGCGATATTCAGCATGGGCTGCATGGAGTGGTCACCTGGGTCGTGTTAAAGAAAGCCGAACATTCTACCAGAAATCCACGACGCTCATAGCGCGGCCTGTCGCTTGCGTGGCGCAAGACCCAGCGCTGCGGTAGGATTCCGTTCCTTTTTTCGTTTCGCCTTATGTGTGGAGAGCGTCGTTGCTCGACAGAATTCGCGTGGTGCTGGTCAATACCAGCCATCCCGGCAACATCGGCGGTACCGCCCGGGCCATGAAGAACATGGGCCTGTCGCGGCTGGTGCTGGTCGATCCGATGGACTTCCCCAGTGGCGAGGCGGTCGCCCGCGCCTCGGGGGCGACCGACATCCTCGACAGCGCCCAGGTGGTGCCGACCCTGGAGGACGCCCTGGTCGGCTGCAGCCTGGTGCTCGGCACCAGCGCGCGCGACCGGCGCATCCCCTGGCCGCTGCTCGATCCCCGCGAGTGCGCGACCACCAGCCTGCAGCACGCCCAGCAGGGCGGCGAGGTGGCGCTGGTGTTCGGCCGCGAGTACGCGGGTTTGACCAATGACGAATTGCAGCGTTGCCAGTTCCACGTGCACATTCCCGCCAACCCCGAGTTCAGTTCGCTGAACCTGGCGACGGCGGTCCAGGTGCTCGCCTATGAAGTGCGCATGGCCTGGCTGGCCGCCGAGGGGCAGCCGACCAAGCAGGAAAAGCTGGAAACCACGGCGATGCTCAACAGCCTGCCGGTGACCGCCGACGAGCTGGAGCGCTTCTACTCGCACCTGGAATCCACCCTGGTGGATATCGGCTTCCTGGACCCGGAAAAGCCGCGCCACCTGATGTCGCGCCTGCGCCGCCTGTACGGCCGCGCCGGGGTCAGCAAGCTGGAGATGAACATTCTCCGGGGCGTTCTCACCGAAACACAGAAGGCCGCGCGGGGCGCGGCTGGCAAGCGGAGTGACGAAGATGTTTGAGCGTGTGCGCGAAGATATCCAGAGCGTATTCCACCGCGATCCGGCAGCGCGCAATGCCTTTGAAGTGCTCACCTGCTATCCGGGCCTGCACGCCGTATGGCTGCATCGCCTGGCCAACCCGCTGTGGCGCTCGGGCTGGAAGCTGCTGGCGCGCATGGTGTCGAACTTCGGTCGCTGGATGACCGGCATCGAGATTCATCCGGGGGCGAAGATCGGCCGGCGCTTCTTCATCGACCACGGCATGGGCATCGTCATCGGCGAAACCGCCGAGATTGGCGACGACGTGACCATCTACCAGGGCGTGACCCTGGGCGGCACCAGCTGGAACAAGGGCAAGCGCCATCCGACCCTGGCCGACGGCGTGGTGGTCGGCGCCGGCGCCAAGGTGCTCGGTCCGTTCACCGTCGGCGCCGGGGCCAAGGTCGGCTCCAACGCCGTGGTCACCAAGGAAGTGCCGCCGGGCGCCACCGTGGTCGGCATTCCCGGGCGGATCATCATGAAGGATGACGCCGAGCAGCAGGCCAAGCGCCAGGCCATGGCCGAGAAGCTCGGCTTCGACGCCTATGGCGTCAGCCAGGACATGCCCGACCCGGTGGCCCGCGCCATTGGTCAGTTGCTCGACCATCTGCAGGCGGTCGACGGTCGCCTGGAGGGCATGTGCAAGGCCCTCACCGCGCTCGGCAGCGACTACTGCGCCAAGGATCTTCCGGAGTTGCGCGAGGAGGATTTCGCCGGGGTCAAGGACAGCGAGGGCAAGGCGGCGCGCTGATGCGCCGCCAGCGTTTTCCTGCTACATTATGCCGCCCTTCCCTGGCTAATCCCGAGTAAATCGATAGGTCTTATAGTTGACTTAAATACTCGGAAATGGCATCCTTTCGCCAGTCCAGTGATCTTTTCGGGAATGTTCCATGCGTTTGACCACCAAAGGCCGCTATGCCGTGACCGCCATGCTCGACCTGGCGTTGCATGCCCAGCGTGGTCCGGTTTCCCTGGCAGACATTTCCGAGCGCCAGGGCATCTCCCTGTCCTATCTCGAACAGCTCTTCGCCAAACTGCGCCGCGGCAACCTGGTCACCAGCGTCCGCGGTCCGGGTGGCGGCTACCAGCTGTCCCGCGACATGGCCGGTATCCATGTGGCCCAGGTGATCGACGCGGTCAACGAATCGGTCGACGCCACGCGCTGCCAGGGGCAGGGCGACTGCCACTCCGGCGACACCTGCCTGACCCACCACCTGTGGTGCGACCTCAGCCAGCAGATTCACGAGTTCCTCAGCGGCATCAGCCTGGCCGACCTGGTCGAGCGCCGGGAGGTTCAGGAAGTCGCTCAGCGCCAGGATGAGCGTCGTTGCAGAGGCACCGGCAAGCAGCCGAGCCTCGATAAGATTGAAGCGTCCGCCATCGATTGAGCGAGCGCCTGCCTGTAGGAGTTACCTGATGAAATTGCCGATCTACCTCGACTACTCCGCTACCACCCCGGTGGACCCGCGTGTTGCTCAGAAGATGGCTGACTGCCTGCTGGTGGACGGCAACTTCGGCAACCCGGCCTCGCGCTCCCACGTCTTCGGCTGGAAGGCCGAGGAAGCGGTAGAGAACGCCCGCCGCCAGGTCGCCGAACTGGTCAATGCCGACCCCCGCGAGATCGTCTGGACCTCCGGCGCCACCGAATCCGACAACCTTGCCATCAAGGGCGTCGCGCACTTCTATGGCAGCAAGGGCAAGCACATCGTCACCTCGAAGATCGAGCACAAGGCGGTGCTGGACACCACCCGCCAGCTGGAGCGCGAAGGCTTCGAAGTGACCTACCTCGACCCTACCGAGGAAGGCCTGATCACCCCGGCCATGGTCGAGGCGGCGCTGCGTGAAGACACCATCCTGGTCTCGATCATGCACGTGAACAACGAGATCGGCACCATCAACGACATCGCCGGCATCGGCGAGCTGACCCGCGCCCGCGGCATCCTGTTCCATGTCGACGCCGCGCAGTCCACCGGCAAGGTCGACATCGACCTGGAGAAGCTGAAGGTCGACCTGATGTCCTTCTCTGCGCACAAGACCTACGGTCCCAAGGGCATCGGCGCCCTGTACGTGCGCCGCAAGCCGCGCGTGCGCCTGGAAGCCCAGATGCACGGTGGCGGCCACGAGCGCGGCATGCGTTCGGGCACCCTGGCGACCCACCAGATCGTCGGCATGGGCGAGGCTTTCCGTATCGCCAAGGAAGAGATGCACGTCGAGAACGAGCGCATCCGCGCCCTGCGTGATCGCTTCTACGCCAAGCTCGAAGGCCTGGAAGAGCTGTACGTCAACGGCAGCATGACCCAGCGCGTGCCGCACAACATGAACGTCAGCTTCAACTACGTCGAAGGCGAGTCGCTGATCATGGCCCTGAAGGACCTCGCCGTGTCCTCCGGTTCGGCCTGCACCTCCGCCTCCCTGGAGCCGTCCTACGTCCTGCGCGCCCTGGGCCGCAACGACGAGCTGGCGCACAGCTCCATCCGTTTCACCTTCGGTCGCTTCACCACCGAGGAAGAAGTCGACTACGCCGCCGCCAAGTCGGTGGAAGCCGTTTCCAAGCTGCGCGATCTGTCGCCGCTGTGGGACATGTTCAAAGAGGGTGTCGACCTGTCCAAGGTCGAATGGCAGGCCCACTGACCCGCCCCGTAGAAAGTGAGGATTAGCCATGGCATACAGTGACAAGGTCATCGACCACTACGAAAACCCGCGCAACGTCGGCAAGCTCGACGCCGAGGACCCGGATGTCGGCACCGGCATGGTCGGCGCGCCGGCCTGCGGCGACGTGATGCGCCTGCAGATCAAGGTCAACGAGCAGGGCGTCATCGAAGACGCCAAGTTCAAGACCTACGGCTGCGGCTCGGCCATCGCCTCCAGCTCCCTCGCCACCGAGTGGATGAAGGGCAAGACCCTGGACGAGGCCGAGGCCATCAAGAACACCACCATCGCCGAAGAGCTGGCCCTGCCGCCGGTGAAGATCCACTGCTCGGTACTCGCGGAAGACGCCATCAAGGCCGCCGTCCACGACTACAAGCAGAAGAAGGGTCTGCTCTAACCGCTTTCGCTGAGTAAGGAGTTCCCATGGCCATCAGCATGACCGAAGCCGCCGCCAAGCATGTCCAGCGCTCCCTCGAGGGGCGCGGCAAGGGCGAGGGCATTCGCCTTGGCGTGCGCACCACCGGGTGTTCCGGCCTGGCCTACGTACTCGAGTTCGTCGATGAGCTGGCGGCCGAGGACCTGGTCTACGAGAGCTACGGTGTGAAGGTCATCATCGACCCGAAAAGCCTGGTTTACCTCGACGGCACCGAGTTGGACTTCACCAAGGAAGGCCTCAACGAGGGCTTCAAGTTCAACAACCCGAACGTTCGTGGCGAGTGCGGCTGCGGCGAAAGCTTCAACGTCTGAGGTCGGGTGTGGGCAGTCCCTGTCACTTCGCGCTGTTCGACCTGCAGCCGGCGTTCCGCCTCGATCTGGAGGACCTCGGCCAGCGCTACCGTGAGCTGGTTCGCAGCGTCCACCCGGATCGCTTCGCCGACGCTTCCGAGCGCGAACAGCGCGTGGCGCTGGAGCGCGCCGCCGAGCTCAACGACGCCTACCAGACGCTGAAGAGCTCGCCGCGTCGGGCCCTGTACCTGCTGTCCCTGCGGGGTCAGGCACTGCCGCTGGAAGCGACGGTGCAGGACCCGGAATTCCTCCTGCAGCAGATGCAGCTGCGCGAGGAGCTGGAAGACCTGCAGGACAGCGCCGACCTGGATGGCGTGGCCGCCTTCAAGCGCCGCCTGAAGGCCGCCCAGCTGGTTCTGGAAGATGGTTTCGCCGCCTGCTGGGACGACGCCGCGCGCCGCCCGGAAGCGGAGCGCCTGGTGCGCCGCATGCAGTTTCTCGACAAGCTCGCGCAGGAAGTGCGCCAGCTCGAAGAGCGACTCGACGATTAATCCGCGTGGCTCGCGCCGCGCCCGTTACGCCTGATTAGAAACCGCATGGTCCTACTGCAGATCGCCGAGCCCGGACAGAGCCCCCAGCCGCACCAGCGCCGGCTGGCCGTGGGTATCGACCTGGGCACCACCAACTCCCTGGTCGCCGCCGTGCGCAGCGGCACCACCGCGCCGCTGGCCGACGCCGAAGGTCGGGTGATCCTGCCCTCGGCGGTACGCTACCTGGCCGATCGCGTCGAAGTCGGCGAGTCGGTCAAGCGCGGCGCCGCCGAAGACCCGCTGAACTCCATCCTCTCGGTCAAGCGCCTGATGGGTCGTGGCCTGGAAGACGTGAAGCAGCTCGGCGGGCAATTGCCCTACCGCTTCACCCAGGGCGAGTCGCATATGCCGTTCATCGAGACCGTGCAGGGCCCGAAAAGCCCGGTCGAGGTCTCCGCGGAAATCCTCCGCGCGCTGCGCCAGCGCGCCGAAGCCACCCTCGGCGGTGAGCTGGTCGGCGCGGTCATCACGGTGCCGGCGTATTTCGACGACGCCCAGCGCCAGGCCACCAAGGACGCCGCGCGCGTCGCCGGCCTGCACGTGCTGCGCCTGCTCAACGAGCCCACCGCCGCCGCGGTCGCCTATGGCCTGGACAAGAACGCCGAGGGCGTCGTGGCCATCTATGACCTGGGTGGTGGCACCTTCGACATTTCCATCCTGCGCCTGACCCGTGGCGTCTTCGAAGTCCTGGCCACCGGCGGCGACAGCGCCCTGGGCGGCGACGACTTCGACCATGCCGTGGCTGGCTGGATCATCCAGCAGGCAGGGATTTCCGACGACCTCGACCCGGGCAGCCAGCGCCAGTTGCTGCAGACCGCCTGCGCGGCGAAGGAAGCCCTGACGCTGAACGACAGCGTCGAGGTCGCCCATGGCGACTGGCGCGGCCGGCTCGACCGGGCGCAGCTCGACGCGCTGATCGAACCCTTCATCGTCCGCAGCCTCAAGGCCTGCCGTCGCGCCGTGCGTGATTCCGGCATCGAGCTGGAAGAGGTTGGCGAAGTGGTCATGGTCGGTGGTTCCACCCGCGTGCCGCGCGTGCGCCAGGCGGTGGGCGAGCTGTTCGGTCGCGAGCCGCTGACCGACATCGACCCCGACCAGGTGGTGGCCATCGGCGCCGCCATCCAGGCCGACGCCCTGGCCGGCAACAAGCGCGGCGAAGAGCTGCTCTTGCTGGACGTCATCCCGCTGTCCCTGGGCCTCGAGACCATGGGCGGGCTGATGGAGAAGGTGATTCCGCGCAACACCACCATCCCGGTGGCCCGCGCCCAGGAGTTCACCACCTACAAGGATGGCCAGACGGCCATGATGATTCACGTGCTGCAGGGCGAGCGCGAGCTGGTCAAGGACTGCCGGTCCCTGGCGCGCTTCGAGCTGCGCGGCATTCCGCCGATGGTCGCCGGCGCGGCGAAGATCCGCGTCAGCTTCCAGGTGGACGCTGACGGCCTGCTGGCTGTGTCGGCCCGCGAGATCAGCTCCGGCGTCGAGGCGAGCATCCAGGTCAAGCCGTCCTACGGCCTGACCGACGGCGAGATCGCCCGCATGCTGCAGGACTCCTTCCAGAACGCCGGCGACGACATGAACGCCCGCGCCCTGCGCGAGCAGCAGGTCGAGGCGGAGCGCCTGCTCGAAGCCGTGCGCTCGGCGCTGGAGGTCGACGGTGAGCGCCTGCTCGACGCCGACGAGCGCCTGGCCATCGACGCCAGCATGCAAACCCTGCGCGACCTGGCGAGCGGCAACGACACCGCCGCCATCGAGCAGCAGATCAAGCGTCTGTCCCAGGTGACCGACGCCTTCGCCGCGCGACGGATGGATGCTTCCGTCAAGGCCGCCCTGGCCGGCCGCCGGCTCAACGAAATCGAGGAATAAGCGAAGATGCCGCAGATCGTATTTCTGCCCCACCCCGAGCACTGCCCGGAAGGTGCGGTGGTAGAGGCCCAGCCGGGCGAGACCATCCTCAAGGCTGCGCTGCGCAACGGCATCGATATCGAGCACGCCTGCGAGATGTCCT
This sequence comes from Pseudomonas citronellolis, assembly GCF_029335315.1. GTDB lineage: Bacteria > Pseudomonadota > Gammaproteobacteria > Pseudomonadales > Pseudomonadaceae > Pseudomonas > Pseudomonas citronellolis_A. The sequence goes on along the minus strand of NZ_JARJLT010000274.1, from coordinate 3,873 downwards.
GTGCCTGCACCACCTGCCACGTGGTGGTGCGCGAGGGCTTCAACTCCATGGAGCCGTCCGACGAGCTGGAAGACGACATGCTCGACAAGGCCTGGGGCCTGGAGCCCGATTCGCGCCTGTCGTGCCAGGCGGTGGTGGCGGACGAGGACCTGGTGGTGGAGATTCCGAAATACACCATCAACCAGGTTTCCGAAGGTCATTGAGGGAGCGGACATGAGCCTGAAATGGACCGATGTGCTGGAAATCGCCATCCAGCTGGCTGAAAGCAAGCCCGACGTGGACCCACGCTACGTCAACTTCGTCGACCTGCACAACTGGGTCGTCGGCCTGCCGGACTTCAGCGACGACCCCAAGCGGGGCGGCGAGAAGGTCCTGGAAGCCATCCAGGGCGCCTGGATCGAAGAAGCCGAGTGAAATCGAGCCTTCTGTAGGAGCGAGCAAGCTCGCTCCTGCGAGTGATTTCCCGTCGCCTGCCGGTGCTGGCCCGCGGCCTGCTCTTATGCTTTTTCCCGAACCCGCGTATAATTCGCGGGTTTTATCTTTAGGTGATTGGCCGGGTGCCCCCAGGGGGTTGGTCGTCACCTGCCGGCGCGCCTGGCGCGTACCGGTTTCCGCGCGTGCCAGCCTCGGCTGCCGCTGTCGCGCGGCTCACCCTGAATCACAGAAGCTCCTGGGCTCGCCCAGGGGCTTCTCGGCATTACCAACCTTGCTTTTCGGAGTTATTCCAAATGGCCCTGCAACGTACCTTCTCCATCATCAAGCCCGACGCCGTCTCCAAGAACGTCATCGGCGAAATCCTGACCCGCTTCGAGAAGGCCGGTCTGCGTGTCGTCGCTTCCAAGATGGTCCAGCTGTCCGAGCGCGAAGCCGGTGGCTTCTACGCCGAACACAAAGAGCGTCCCTTCTTCAAGGACCTGGTTTCCTTCATGACCTCCGGTCCGGTCGTCGTTCAGGTTCTGGAAGGCGAAGACGCCATCCTGAAAAACCGTGAACTGATGGGCGCCACCGATCCGAAGAAAGCCGACGCCGGTACCATCCGCGCCGATTTCGCCGTTTCCATCGACGAAAACGCCGTTCACGGTTCCGACTCGGAAGCTTCGGCTGCCCGTGAAATCGCCTACTTCTTCTCCAGCACCGAGGTGTGCGAGCGCATTCGCTGATCCAGGCGAATGAGCGAGGGTGAATCCATGACTGATACCGCTGTAAAGGCCAACCTGCTGGGCATGACCAAGCCCCAGCTCGAGGAATTCTTCGAGTCCATCGGTGAAAAGCGCTTCCGCGCAGGCCAGGTGATGCAATGGATTCACCACTTTGGCGCCGAGGATTTCGACGCCATGACGAACGTCGGCAAGGCCTTGCGCGAAAAGCTCAAGGCCTGCGCCGAGATTCGTGGTCCGGAAGTGGTCAGCCAGGACATCTCCACCGACGGCACCCGTAAATGGGTGGTGCGGGTGGCGTCCGGCAGCTGCGTCGAGACCGTGTACATCCCGCAGAACGGCCGTGGCACGCTGTGCGTGTCGTCCCAGGCCGGCTGCGCCCTGGATTGCAGCTTCTGCTCCACCGGCAAGCAGGGCTTCAACAGCGACCTGACCGCCGCCGAGATCATCGGCCAGGTGTGGATCGCCAACAAATCCTTCGGCACCGTGCCCGCCAAGATCGACCGCGCCATCACCAACGTAGTGATGATGGGCATGGGCGAGCCGCTGCTGAACTTCGACAACGTCGTCCCCGCCATGAACATCATGATGGAGGACTTCGGCTATGGCATCTCCAAGCGCAAGGTGACCCTGTCCACCTCCGGCGTGGTGCCGATGATCGACAAGCTCGGCGAAGTCACCGACGTGTCCCTCGCGCTGTCGCTGCACGCGCCCAACGACGAGCTGCGCAACCAGCTGGTGCCGATCAACAAGAAGTATCCCCTCGCGGTGCTGCTGGACGCCTGCCAGCGCTACATCACCCGCCTGGGCAAGGAGCGCGTGCTGACCGTCGAGTACACCCTGCTCAAGGATGTCAACGATCAACCCGAGCACGCTGAGCAGATGATCGCATTGCTCAAGGAAATTCCTTGCAAGATCAACCTGATTCCGTTTAATCCGTTCCCCCATTCCGGTTACGAGCGGCCGAGCAACAATGCCATCCGCCGTTTCCAGGACCTGTTGCACAAGGGCGGCTTCAACGTCACCGTACGCACCACGCGTGGCGACGACATCGACGCCGCCTGCGGCCAACTGGTCGGCCAGGTGATGGACCGTACCCGGCGCAGCGAGCGTTACATCGCCGTGCGCCAGCTGGCGGCCGAGGCCGAGCAGACGCCGAACGCCAATCGAAACTGATCTCGAGGGAGGACTCCGATGACCTTGCGCGCCGCGCTGTTCGTACTGTTGGCTAGCATGCTGGCGGGTTGCGTGACGACCGGGAAGCCGGACCCCCTGAGTACCACCAAGGGCCGCGAAGAGGCCCGCGACGCCTACATCCAGCTGGGCATCGGCTACCTGCAGAACGGCAACACCGAGCAGGCCAAAGTGCCGCTGCGCCAGGCCCTGGAGCTGGACTCCTCGAGCGCCGACGCCCACGCCGCGCTGGCCCTGGTGTACCAGACCGAGATGGAGCCCAAGCTGGCCGAGGACGAGTACCGCAAGGCGCTTTCCTCGCGCTCCGAAGCGCGCATCTGGAACAACTACGGCGGCTTCCTGTTCGAGCAGAATCGTTACGACGAAGCCGTGAAGGCCTTCGAGAAGGCCGCCGACGACAGCCTCTATCCCGGCCGTTCGCGGGTCTTCGAGAACCTCGGCCTGGTCAGCCTCAAGCTGAACCAGCGCGACCAGGCCAAGCAGTATTTCGAGAAGGCGCTGCGCCTGAACCGCCGGCAGCCCAGCGCACTGCTGGAGATGTCGCAGCTGTCCTACGACGAGCGCCAGTACGTGCCGGCGCGCGACTATTACAACGATTACCTGAAGCAGGGACAGCAGAACGCCAAGAGCCTGCTGCTGGGGGTGCGTCTGGCCAAGGTCTTTGACGACAAGGACACCGCCGCCAGCTACGGCCTGCAGCTCAAGCGCCTGTATCCCGCATCTCCCGAATACCAGGCATACCAGGCAGAGAAATGATGAAGACGTCGCAGCCAGAGGTCGTTGCAGCGACCCGCGCCAATCCGGGTGAAGCCTTGCGCCAGGCGCGCGAGGGCAAGGGCTGGTCGAGTTCCCAGGTGGCCGGGCAACTGAACCTCACCGAGAACTCCCTGCGCCAGCTGGAACTGGGCAACTTCGACCAGTTGCCGGGGCACACCTTCGCCCGCGGCTACGTGCGCGCCTACGCCAAGCTGCTGGGCATGGACCAGGCGCAGATGGTCAGCGCCTTCGACCAGTACACCGGCACCAACGCCACCGGCAGCGAAGTGCAGAGCCTGGGCCGCGTCGCCGAGCCGATGCGCCTGTCGCGCAACCTGCTGCGCCTGTTCAGCCTGCTGCTGCTGGCCCTGCTGGTGGGCTTCGGCTATTTCTGGTGGCAGGAACGCTCCGGGCGCAACGTCGCCGAGAACAGCGGCCTGAACATGGAGCACGTCGAGGTCGAGAGCGCCGACGGCACCACCGAAGTGCACAGCCTCGACGAGCCGGAAGACCAGGCCGTGGCCCAGGACCAGGCCAATACCCCGGCCGTGCCGACCGAGCCCGCTGGCGATCCCGCCGCCGCCGAACCCGGCCAGGCCGCCGAAACCCCGGCCGAGCAGGCCGCCGCGCCGAGCGCCGCGCCCGCCAGCCCTGCCAGCGCCGCCGTACCGGCCGCGCCCGCCGTCGCAGCGCCTGCCGCTCCGGTCGTGCCGGCCGCCCCGGCTGTTCCCGCTACGCCGGCCACCGCCGCTCCCGCCCAGCCCGC
>NZ_JARJLT010000273.1 GCF_029335315.1 Pseudomonas citronellolis | reverse complement strand
CGCCTTGCGCCGACCCACCCATCCGTCACTCCCGCGAACGCGGGGATGACGAGGGGAGGGGTGTGGGGGCCCGATGGCACCTCGCCGTTCGTAGGGCGCATAACGCCAACGGCGTTATCCGCCATCGCCAGGGCACCGGCGTTCGGGCCATCGGCGGATAACCGCGAACGGTTATGCGCCCTACGGTTTAGGCCCCGCACCGGGCCTGCCATATTGCCTGGCAGGAAATTCAAATTCGCACCAAGAAAATGCGCGCCATGCCGGCCCCGGCTTCGCGCCCTCCGCACGCCCTCCAGAACAAAGCCTTTGCACTCAAGCACATAGCAGAAATTGCCGGCCGCCAGCGAGCCTTGGCAGGCCAATTGCTATGCCTCCTGGGAAACAAACTTGCCCTACAGGAAGTCACGGGTGCCGCACCGGCCCGTTCCCGCAGGCGCCCGAACGCCGAGCCGTCCCCGCAGGGCGAGCCGGCGGATTCCCCGTCGATTGGAGGCAACAGGCAATGATCCGGTTTTCTCGAATGAAGCGCAGTACCTTGGGCCTACCCCTGCTGCTGGGCAGCGCCGCCGCCCTGGCGGACGAGGCGCCGCCGGCGATCAACAGCGGCGACACCGCCTTCGTCGCGCTCTGCTCGCTGGTGGTGCTGCTGATGACCCTGCCGGGCCTGGCGCTGTTCTACGGCGGCATGGCGCGGACCAAGAACGTGCTGTCGATCCTGATGCAGGTGTTCTGCACCGCCTCGCTGATGTCGGTGCTGTTCGCCGTCTACGGCTACAGCCTGACCTTCACCGACGGCGGCGCGCTGCAGTCGGTGGTGGGCGGCTTCGACAAGCTGTTCATGAGCGGCATCACCAAGGACTCGGTGGTCGGCACCATCCCCGAGTACCTGTACTTCCTGTTCATGCTGCTGTTCGCCGCGATCACCCCGGCGATCATCGTCGGCGCCTTCGCCGAGCGCATGAAGTTCGCCGCGGTCATGGTGTTCATGGCCGTGTGGCTGACCATCAACTACATCCCCATGGCGCACATGGCCTGGGGCGGCGGCTGGGTGTTCAACCTGGGCGTGCAGGACTTCGCCGGCGGCAACGTGGTGCACCTCAACGTCGGCATCGCCGCGCTGGTCGGCGCCTGGCTGCTCGGCCGCCGGCGCGGCTTCGGCACCGCCACCCTGGCGCCGCACAACATGACCATGACCCTCACCGGCGGCTCGCTGCTGTGGGTCGGCTGGCTGGGCTTCTGCGGCGGTTGCGCGCTGGCCGCCAGCGGCTTCGCCATGCTGGTGATGGTCAACACCATGCTCGCCAGCTGCGCCGGGGCCCTGGCCTGGATGCTGGTGGAGTGGCAGCACAAGGGCCGGCCGAGCCTGTTCGGCGCGGTATCCGGGGCCATCGCCGGGCTGGTGGCGATCACCCCGGCGTGCGGCTACGTCGGCCCGATGGGCGCCATCTTGCTCGGCCTGATCGCAGGCCCCGTGTGCGTCTGGTCGGTGGAGAAGCTCAAGCCGATGATCGGCCTGGACGACGCCTTCGACGTGTTCGGCGTGCATGGCGTGGCCGGCATCCTCGGCGGCCTGCTGACCCCGGTGTTCGCCCTCACCGCCATCGGCGGCCAGGGCTTCGCCGAGGGCCGCGAGCTGGTCGACCAGCTGCTGGTCAACGGTGGCGCGATCCTCTTCAGCATCCTCTTCTCCGGGGTCACCAGCCTGATCGCCTTCAAGGTGGCGGCGGCGCTGTGCGGCGGCCTGCGGGTGGACGAGGAAGCCGAGCAGGACGGCCTGGACCTCGCCGCCCACGGCGAAGTCGGCTACAAGTACTCGAACTGAGGAGGGCGGCCATGAAACTGATCACCGCGATCATCAAGCCGTTCCGCCTGGACGAGGTGCGCGAGGCGCTGACCGAGGCCGGCGTCAACGGCGTGACCGTCACCGAGGTCAAGGGCTACGGCCGGCAGAAGGGCCACTCGGAGATCTACCGGGGGGCCGAGTACGTGGTCGACCTGGTGCCCAAGGTCAAGCTCGAACTGGTGGTCGGCGACGCCCTCTGCCAGAGCGCCATCGACGCCATCATCAAGGCCGCCGCCACCGGCAAGATCGGTGACGGCAAGGTGTTCGTCACCGAGCTGGAAAGCATCGTGCGCATCCGCACCGGCGAGCTGGGCGAAGACGCCGTCTGAGCCCGCCGC
>NZ_JARJLT010000272.1 GCF_029335315.1 Pseudomonas citronellolis | reverse complement strand
GTCATTTTCGTGGTTTGGATGGGTTGGGGTTTGTAGGCTGGAAGTGTTCGATAACCGCACCGATAGTCGATAATCGCATTGTTTGACCGCCAGCCGCGGCGCTACTGTCTTGTCCATCGGCATCCCCCATGCCCTGAACGACAAGACGAGACCGACATGGCTGAACTCCTGACCCTCCGCGAAGCGGTCGAGCGTTTCGTGAACGACGGCGATACCGTCGCTCTGGAAGGCTTCACCCACCTGATCCCCACCGCCGCTTCCCACGAACTGATCCGCCAGGGCAAGAAAGACCTGCACCTGGTGCGCATGACCCCCGACCTGGTCTACGACCTGCTGATCGGCGCCGGCTGCGCGCGCAAGCTGACCTTCTCCTGGGGCGGCAACCCCGGCGTGGGTTCGCTGCACCGTCTGCGTGACGCCGTGGAGAAGGGCTGGCCGCGCGAGCTTGAGATCGACGAGCACAGCCACGCCGACCTGGCCAACTCCTACGTCGCCGGCGCCTCGGGCCTGCCGTTCGCGGTGCTGCGCGCCTACGCCGGCTCCGACCTGCCGAAGGTCAACCCGAACATCAAGTTCATCAACTGCCCGTTCACCGGCGAGCAGCTGGCCGCGGTGCCCTCGGTGCGCCCGGACGTCACCGTGATCCACGCGCAGAAGGCCGACCGCAAGGGCAACGTGCTGCTGTGGGGCATCCTCGGCGTGCAGAAAGAAGCCGCCCTGGCCGCCAAGCGCTGCATCGTCACCGTCGAAGAGATCGTCGACGACCTCAACGCGCCGATGAACGCCTGCGTGCTGCCGACCTGGGCGCTGTCCGCCGTCTGCCACGTGCCCGGCGGCGCGCACCCGTCCTACGCCCACGGCTACTACGAGCGCGACAACCGCTTCTACCAGGCCTGGGACCCGATCGCCCGCGACCGCGAGACCTTCACCGCCTGGATCGACGAGTACATCCGTGGCACCGAGGATTTCGCAGCGTTCCAAGCCAAGATCGCGGAGGGCAAATAATGAGCGCCTACAGCACCAATGAAATGATGACCGTGGCCGCCGCCCGTCGCCTGAAGAACGGCGCGGTCTGCTTCGTCGGCATCGGCCTGCCGTCCAAGGCCGCCAACCTGGCGCGCCTGACCTCCTCGCCGGATGTGGTCCTGATCTACGAATCCGGCCCCATCGGCGCCAAGCCCAGCGTGCTGCCGCTGTCCATCGGCGACGGCGAACTGGCCGAGACCGCCGACACCGTGGTCCCCACCGGCGAGATCTTCCGCTACTGGCTGCAGGGCGGGCGCATCGACGTCGGCTTCCTCGGCGCCGCCCAGGTCGACCGCTTCGGCAACATCAACACCACCGTCATCGGCGACTACAACAAGCCGAAGGTGCGCCTGCCCGGCGCCGGCGGCGCCCCGGAGATCGCCGGTTCCGCCAAGGAAGTGCTGATCATCCTCAAGCAGTCGCACCGCACCTTCGTCGACAAGCTGGCCTTCATCACCTCGGTCGGCCATGGCGAGGGCGGCGACCACCGCCAGCAGCTCGGCCTGCCCGGCAAGGGCCCGGTGGCGATCATCACCGACCTGTGCATCATGGAACCCGAGACCGGCAGCAACGAATTCATCGTCACCGCGCTGCACCCGGGCGTGAGCCGCGAGCAGGTGATCGAGAACACCGGCTGGGCGATCCGCTTCGCCGCGCAGGTCGCCGAGACCGTGGCGCCGACCGACGTCGAGCTGGAAGCCCTGCGCGCCCTGGAGGCCCGCACCGCGGCCGCCCACGGCCAGCAAGGGGGTGAGGAATGAGCCGCGAGGTCTACATCTGCGACGCCGTGCGCACGCCGATCGGCCGCTTCGGCGGCGCGCTCTCGGCGGTGCGCGCCGACGACCTGGCCGCCGTGCCGGTCAAGGCGCTGGTCGAGCGCAACCCGCAGGTCGACTGGGCGCAGCTGGACGAGGTGTACCTCGGCTGCGCCAACCAGGCCGGCGAAGACAACCGCAACGTCGCGCGCATGGCGCTGCTGCTGGCCGGCCTGCCGGAAAGCATCCCCGGCGTGACCCTGAACCGCCTCTGCGCCTCGGGCATGGACGCGGTCGGCACCGCCTTCCGCGCCATCGCCAGTGGCGAGGCCGAGCTGGTCATCGCCGGTGGCGTCGAGTCGATGTCCCGCGCGCCCTACGTCATGGGCAAGGCCGACAGCGCCTTCGGCCGTGGCCAGAAGATCGAGGACACCACTATCGGCTGGCGCTTCATCAACCCGCTGATGAAGGCCCAGTACGGCGTGGACGCCATGCCGCAGACCGCCGACAACGTTGCCGACGACTACCAGGTCAGCCGCGCCGACCAGGACGCCTTCGCCCTGCGCAGCCAGCAACTGGCCGGGCGCGCCCAGGCCGCCGGCTACTTCGCCGAGGAAATCGTCCCGGTGGTGATCAAGGGCCGCAAGGGTGACACCGTCGTCGATACCGACGAACACCCGCGCCCGGAAACCACCGCCGAAGCCCTGGCCAAGCTCAAGCCGGTCAACGGCCCGGACAAGACCGTCACCGCCGGCAACGCCTCGGGCGTCAACGACGGCTCGGTGGCGCTGATCCTGGCTTCCGCCGAAGCGGTACAGAAGCACGGCCTCAAACCCCGCGCCAAGGTGCTCGGCATGGCCAGCGCCGGCGTCGCTCCGCGCGTCATGGGTATCGGCCCGGTGCCGGCGGTGCGCAAGCTGCTGGAACGCCTGAACCTGGCGGTGAGCGACTTCGACGTCATCGAACTGAACGAGGCCTTCGCCGCCCAGGGCCTGGCGGTCACCCGCGAGCTGGGCATCGCCGATGACGACGCCCGCGTGAACCCCAACGGCGGCGCCATCGCCCTCGGTCACCCGCTGGGCGCCAGCGGCGCGCGCCTGGTCCTGACCGCCGTGCACCAGTTGGAGAAGAGCGGCGGCAAGCGGGGCCTGTGCACCATGTGCGTAGGTGTGGGGCAGGGCGTGGCCCTGGCCGTCGAGCGCGTCTGATGTGGTTCGCTGGGTTCCGGCACTGAATCAAGGGTGTCATCCCCGCGAACGCGGGGACCCAGCGACTGAAACTGCGATAATCCCGACGCCCGCCCCAAGCGGGCGTCGTTACATGCTTCCACGGAGTTCCCGATGCCTACCGTAAAACTCGCCGACGGCGACCTGAACTACCGCCTCGAAGGCCCGGCCGGCGCGCCGCTGCTGGTGCTGTCCAACTCCCTGGGCACCGACCTGCACATGTGGGACGCGCAGGTTCCGGCGCTCACCCGGCACTTCCAGGTGCTGCGCTACGACACCCGTGGCCACGGCGCCTCGCTGGTCAGCCAGGGGCCGTACAGCATCGAACAGCTCGGCGGCGACGTGCTGGCCCTGCTGGACGCGCTGGACATCGCCAGCGCCAGCTTCTGCGGCCTGTCCATGGGCGGCCTGATCGGCCAGTGGCTGGCGATCAACGCCCCCGAACGCATCGAGCGCCTGGTGCTGTGCAACACCGCCGCCAAGATCGGCACCCCGGAAGTCTGGAACCCGCGCATCGACAGCGTGCTGGCCGGCGGCGCCCAGGCCATGCGCGACCTGCGCGACGCCTCGATCTCGCGCTGGTTCACCGCCGACTTCGCCGAAGCCCACCCGGAGCGGGTCGAGCCGATCGTGGCGATGCTGGCGCAGACCTCGCCGCAAGGCTACGCCGCCAACTGCGCCGCGGTGCGCGACGCCGACTTCCGCGAGCAACTGGGCGCCGTGCGCGCGCCGACCCTGATCGTCTGCGGCAGCGGCGACCCGGTGACCACCACCGAGCACGGCCGCTTCATGCAGGAACGCATCGCCGGCGCCGAGCTGGTGGAGTTCCACGCCGCGCACCTGTCCAACGTCCAGGCCGGCGACGCGTTCAGCGACAAGCTGCTGGGCTTCCTGTGCGGCTGAACCGCTCGCAGCCCCCCCCCCCGTAGGAGCGGGCCACGCCCGCGATTCGCGCGCATGGCGCGCTCCTACGGGGGCTTGTTGTATGGATGGGGGCTAGACGGCTTCGAGCAAGGTGGCCACGCCCTGGCCACCACCGATGCACTGGGTGGCGATGGCGTAGCGCCCGCCGCTTTCCTTCAGCAGCGCCGCGGCCTTGCCGGTGATGCGCGCGCCGGTGGCGCCCAGCGGGTGGCCGATGGCCATGGCGCCGCCGTGCAGGTTGACCCGGCCGGCGTCCAGGCCCAGCTCGCGGAGGCACGCCAGGGCCTGGCTGGCGAACGCCTCGTTGATTTCCACCAGGTCGATGTCGGCCATGCGCAGCCCGGCGCGGTCGAGCAGCTTGCGGGTGGCGTACAGCGGCCCCATGCCCATGATTTCCGGCGGGCAGCCGACCACCGACACCGCCTTGACCCGCGCCAGGATGTCCAGGCCATGGGCGCGGGCGAAGTCTTCGCTGCACACCAGCACGGCGGCGGCGCCGTCGGTCAGCGGCGAGGCGGTGCCGGCGGTGACGCTGCCGCCGAAGGCCGGCTTCAGCTGGGCCAGGGCCTCCGCGCTGGTGCCCGGGCGGATGCAGCCGTCTTCCGTCACCGCGCCGGCGGGTGTGTCGATGGCGACGATCTCCGCCGCCAGCAGGCCCTGCTCGCGGGCGCGGGCGGCCTTGGCGTGGGACTCCACCGCCATCGCCTCCTGCTCCTCGCGGGAGATGCCGTAGCGTTGCGCGACAATCTCGGCGGTCTGCCCCATGGGCATGTAGGCTTGCGGGAAATCGCGCAGCAGGCGCGGGTTCGGCGACACGTTGAAGCCGCCCATGGGCACGCGGGTCATGGATTCCACCCCGGCGCAGAGGAAGGCCTCGCCGGCGCCCAGCTGGATCTGCCCGGCGGCGAAGTGCACCGAGGTCATGGACGAGCCGCAGAAGCGGTTCACCGTGACCCCGGCGACGCTTTCCGGCAGCCCGGCGAGGAAGCCGACGATGCGCCCGAGGTTCATGCCCTGTTCGGCCTCGGGGTAGGCGCAGCCGATGATCAGGTCCTCGATGCGCGCCGGGTCCAGGTCCAGGCGCTGCAGCAGGCCCTTGACCGTCTGCGCGGCGAGGTCGTCCGGGCGCACCTCGATCAGGCCGCCTTTCTTGGCGAAGTGGAAGGGGGAGCGGGCGTAGCCGGCGATGACGACGGAAGTCATGGTGGTTCTCCTGGATTCAGCGGCCGAGGATCAGGCAGGTGGTGGAAGCGGTGGCATAGAGCCGGCCGTCGACGTCGTACAGGCGGCCCTCGGCCAGCGCGGTGCTGCGGCCGACGTGGACCACCGTGCCTTCGGCGCGCACCGGGCCGCTGTCGAGGGTCAGCGCGCGGATGTAGCTCACCCGCAGGTCGGTGGTGGTGTAGCCCAGCCCCGGCTCCAGGCGGGTATGGATGGCGCAGCCCATGCACGAGTCGAGCAGGGTCGCGGCGTAGCCGCCATGCACCGAGCCCAGCGGGTTGTAGTGCTGGCGTTGCGGGGTGCCCTGGAAGACGAAGCGCCCCGGCTCCCATTCCACGGCGAGGAAGCCGATCAGCTCGTTGAACGGCGGTGGCGGCAGCTCGCCCGCGTTGATGCCGGCGAAGAATTCGAGGGGCGCGCGGGCGCGCAGCTCGGCGACCGGCAGCACCCCGGACGGCGCCAGGCGGGCGCGGATCGCCTCGGCCTGGGCCAGCCAGGCGTCGATCTTCTGTTCGCGGGTCAGGTCTTGCATGGAAACCTCCGAAGGGTCGCGTGGGGCGACCGGATGTTTCCAAGTTAAATTACGGGCGTAATTTAAACAATGGATGTTGGTCGTAATCTAAATGGCATTTACGCCATGAGAGGTGATTAAAGTGCCGTGTCGCCTGTGGGGCGAATAACCGTTCGCGGTTATCCGCCGCCGGCGCCGGGCAATGGCGGATAACGTCGTAGGCGTACGGAAAGAAAAACGCCGTTTCCCCTCGCGGAGAAACGGCGTTTTTTGCGCAGCGATTCAGGTCACTCGGCGGCCTGCATGCCTTGCGCCTGCTTGTCCTGCTTGTAGCGCAGCGCCACGGCGGGCACCGGCGAAGCCTTGCCGGTTTCCACCCAGCGGCGGATGCGCGCGGCGTCGGCCACGTGGGTGCGCTTGCCGAAGGCGTCGAGCAGGGCGAGGGCCACCGGGCGGCCGTTCATCACCGTGACCATCACCAGGCAGTGCCCGGCCTGGTTGGTGAAGCCGGTCTTGGTCAGGCGGATGTCCCACTTGCCGGCGCGCACCAGCGGGTTGGTGTTGAAGAAGCTCAGCGCGTAGTTCGGGTGGCTGAAGCGCGCGTCCTTGGTCGGCGTGGTGCTCAGTTCGCGGATCAGCGGGTACTGGTAGGCGGCCTTGACCAGGCGGATCAGGTCATGGGCGCTGGAGGTGTTGTTGATCGACAGGCCGGTGGGCTCGACATAGTGGGTGTGCAGCATGCCCAGCGACCTGGCCTTGGCGTTCATCGCCTTGACGAAGGCCACGCTGCCGCCCGGGTAGTGGTGCGCCAGGCTGGCGGCGGCGCGGTTCTCCGAGGACATCAGGGCCAGCAGCAGCATCTGCCGGCGGTCGATGCGGCTGCCCAGGTGCACGCGGGAGAACACGCCCTTCATCTCGGCGGTCTCGGAGATGTCGACGTCGATCTGCTCATCCATTGGCAGCTTGGCGTCGAGCACCACCATGGCGGTCATCAGCTTGGTCACCGAGGCGATCGGGCGGACCACGTCGGGGTTGCTGGAATACACCACCTGGTCGGAATTCAGGTCCACCACCAGGGCGCTGCCGGAGGCCAGGACCAGCTGGTTGGGGGTGACCGCGGCCTTGCTGGCGGCGACGGTGGGCAGGGACAGGGCGGCGGTGACGGTGAAGAGCAGCCCGAGAATCGAACGACGAGTGTTCATGGATGTGATTCGCACAAGTGGGGAGGGTCTACATCCGTGTAGGCAATTTCTTGGAATTCTAATCCATGGCCAATGGCCGCGCATCAGCCCCGACAGGGCGGCGACGAAAGAATTTCAAAGGCTTGCGGGCGTAATCGCCAGTATCACTTTCACAGAGGACCCGGTCCCTGAGACGGCGTCTCGCCGACTGTCGCGAAATGCGATTCCGGGCCCCCGGCCGGCACCCGGTGAATGGTTACAAATAGCTGAATCATAAGGACTTTATGTTCCATGGCACAAAGCTTGACTGGCTATGCTGAGAAGTGGGCGAAAGGCTGCGGGCTTGCGTTTACCTTTACGTTAACGTAAACATACCCGGCGAGCCGTCGACCGGCCGGTCAGGCCCGGGCCTGCGGGTCAGGCCGTTCGCCACGTCCCAGAACAAGCACAACAAGGGAACGCCATGAATCACCCGAGCTACTCCCGTGGCCGCCAGGACAAGCCGCTGCTGGCCATGACCATAGGCGCTGCCTTCGACGATACCGTCAGCCGCTTCGCCAGCCGCGAAGCCCTGGTGGTGCGCCACCAGAACCTGCGCTACAGCTGGGCCGAGCTGGCCGAAGTGGTGAACGCCACGGCCCGCGCCTTCCTCGCCCTGGGCCTGCGCCAGGGCGACCGCCTGGGCATCTGGGCGCCGAACTGCGCGCAGTGGTGCATCACCCAGTTCGCCAGCGCCAAGGTCGGCGCCGTGCTGGTCAACATCAACCCGGCGTACCGCGCCAACGAGCTGGAATACGCGCTCAAGCAGTCCGGCTGCCGCTGGCTGGTGTGCGCCGACGCCTTCAAGACCTCCGACTACCACGGCATGCTCGTCGAGCTGCTGCCCGAACTCGGCCAGGGTCGCCCGGGCGAGCTGAACAGCGCGCGGCTGCCGGAGCTCAACGGGGTGATCAGCCTGGCCGCCCAGGCCCCGGCCGGGTTCCTGCGCTGGGACCAGCTCGACGCCATCGGCTCGGCCGTCGCCGCCGAGGAACTGGCGCAGCGCCAGGCCCAGCTGCAGTTCGACGAGCCGATCAACATCCAGTACACCTCCGGCACCACCGGTTTCCCCAAGGGCGCCACGCTCAGCCACTACAACATCCTCAACAACGGCCTGATGGTCGGCGAGAGCATCGGCCTGACCGAGCACGACCGCCTGGTGATCCCGGTGCCGCTGTACCACTGCTTCGGCATGGTGATGGGCAACCTCGGCTGCCTCACCCATGGCTCCACCATCATCTACCCGTCGCCCAGCTTCGAGCCGGAGGCCACCTTGCTGGCCGTGGCCGAGGAGCGCGCCACCGCGCTGTACGGCGTGCCGACCATGTTCATCGCCGAGCTGGACCACCCGCGCCGCGCGGAATTCGACCTGTCCAGCCTGCGCACCGGGATCATGGCCGGCGCCACCTGCCCGATCGAAGTGATGCGCCGGGTGATCGGCGAGATGCACATGGCCGAGGTACAGATCGCCTACGGCATGACCGAAACCAGCCCGGTGTCGCTGCAGACCGGCCCGGACGACGAACTGGAAATCCGCGTGACCACGGTCGGCCGCACCCAGCCGCACCTGGAAAGCAAGATCATCGACGGCGACGGCCGCGTCGTTCCGCGCGGCACCATCGGCGAGCTGTGCACCCGTGGCTACAGCGTGATGCTCGGCTACTGGAACAACCCCCAGGCCACGTCGGAGGCCATCAGCCCGGCGCGCTGGATGCTCACCGGCGACCTGGCGGTAATGGACGAGGCGGGCAACGTGCGCATCGTCGGGCGCAGCAAGGACATGATCATTCGCGGCGGCGAGAACATCTACCCGCGCGAGATCGAGGAATTCCTCTACACCCACCACGCCGTGGCCGACGCCCAGGTGATCGGCATCCCCGACGCCAAGTACGGCGAGGAGCTGGTGGCCTGGGTCAAGTTCCACCCCGGCCACAGCGTCGAGGAGGAAGAGCTGCGGGCCTTCTGCAAGGCGCGCATCGCCCACTTCAAGGTGCCCCGGCACTTCCGCTTCTGCGACGAGTTCCCGATGACGGTGACCGGCAAGGTACAGAAGTTCCGCATGCGCGAGATCAGCATCGAGGAGCTGCGCGTGGAGCATGGCTGACGGACGCGCAACGGCATGCCGGTAGAGAAGGGCACCATTTCCATCCGC
>NZ_JARJLT010000271.1 GCF_029335315.1 Pseudomonas citronellolis | reverse complement strand
TCGCTGCTTTCGGTGGCGCCGTCGATCTGCACGTTGCGCCCGGCCAGCAGGCTGGTGCCGTGGGTGGAGGCCACGTCGCTGGCGCTGACGCCGATATCCTGGCCGGCGCGGATGGGCGAGCCGGGATTTGGCAACGCATGCGTTGCCCCGGCGAGCGACCCGCCAAGGATGGCGGGGCCGGGATATCAGGACTGCGCAGAAGTTACGACAAGGATGTCTTGCACTCTCTTTTTGTTGGAACTCCAACTCAAGCGAAAAGACACCGACCTTACCATTTTAATCAGTGACCCAAATTTTTAAAGAACTGTCGGAGCGCGGTTTTCTACAATCAGGCCTGCAGCGCTGCTACAGGATAAATTAGAAATTTACTCTCGCCACCGCTGCCGATACATGAGAGACACCATAAGACCGGAACCATGGAGTAGACCTGTGGAGCTTCCTCAGGGCTTGCCTCTTTTCCTTTGTCTATTTTCCAAATAGCCTTGCCCACAAATTTTTTTTCGTCTCGATGCGCACTGTATGAGTAGATGGTCCGGCTGGGCGTAGCAAGTCTCCGGGATAATACTCATGCCCTAAGCACAATTTATCATCGATACCAAAAGCCTTCACCGCTGCTACCGCTTCGATGCACCAGCGCCCGAAGTAACTACCTTTTTCTAATGGATGCTTCTCTGGATCACCATAATCGTACCAGTAGGGTTCAACCGTGGGGGCCTTGCGATTTCTAGGTGCCGGCCGTTTGAGCTCCGCATACCAGTGATCGACAAAATCTCGTAACAGGCTAGCCTGTTCTTCTCGCGGGGCGTCGATGGCCTTGAACAAGCGCATATAAGGCTTCGAATGTAGTAATTTCGTCCCGACATGGCGCGCAGGCTGACGACTGGCAATGATACGATCTAGAAGTACATCTTCACCTTCACTGTCGATCAGAGCGAGCAAACGCTGCCATTGCGTATCAGGAACTTCCAAAGAGAGCGCTAACCCTACAAGCCAGAAGCACCAGTTGTAATGATTGAGATTGGAAAGGTTAAAGTCCCAATCCCTGCACGTTTCCAGGCCGTGCTCGCGACACACTTTCTCCGCCAGCTGATTGGAGAGTTCCCAAGCATCAAGAAGACCACAGAAACTCTTGGATAACCCGCCAATGGGGTCGCCGCAGGAATAACAAGTCAATACATATCGCAAATGATTTATTGCCGTATCAAAAGCGTATTGTGGCTCATAGATTTGGTTGCCACCAGGTTGCCTTAAGATGCCCCACTCTTTTTCGAGCCGGCATTCACGATAGCTCTTCCACTTACGCCAATATTCCCCCCCCCCATCGATGCCCTGTTCATCACTTAGCTCCCGAAAAACTATTTAGAATAATTTTTGACGTATCTACTGGCTTGGATTTACCCAGCGCGTCAAGCACTTGAATCTCCGTCGCCCCATCAGGGCGCGTGACAACGACCCAGGATTCAGTACGCCCTAATTTCACCGCGTCGCGAATTGAGTCAGCATCTGCCTCAGATCCTACGGCCTTCTCTAATCGTCCTCCTCCTGTAACCCAATTCAAGCTCCCCTGCTTTCCATCAGTCGTACTCCCAAGCGCTTGAGCTCCGCTCTTTCCATCAGTTCCCACAAACTTGTATTCAATTACGACATAATCCACGTCCGGCCGGTTAACCTTGTACAGGTCATCGATTCCGGTCTCACCAACACCAGGCATACACGCCAGTTTTTCACCGTTCGAAATGGTCTGACCGACTATATTCCCACCAACAATTCGCCCATCAAACCCTACTGTCCTTTCAGGCTTCCACCATTAATAAATAGCGCAAACCACACTCAAACAAATACAAACTATCATAAACACAAACCGCCCAATCTGAGCAGAGCCTTCATCACCGGAGAATTTCATATAGAGATGAGGCCCATACATTGTCATGTCATATAAATAAGCAAATACATTGGACAGAAAAATACATTGCAAGACTATTTTTATCGCACCATCAAGAGCAGTGCTCGCCACTAGCCCACTCAAAGCAAACATAAACATCAAAAGCGCAGAAAAGATTGCCATCTTAACTTTTCCGCTCAGCCTATTAATTAAAATAAAACTCCTCATCAATCCCCTTCCCCTCCGATCAGTTTTTTTACTCTATCTTTTAAGTCAAGGATGGCAATCACGGAGCCAACTCTCGTCCCCGACGAATCTCCTAAAGCCTTTGACAATCCCGCATTTATTACAAAGTCCTCCCCAACCCCCATAATCGAAGAAGGTAGAGAACCACCTATGTATCCTGCCCCAAGAGATGCAGCTATACCTCCATAGTTAAGAGCCTGGCCTCCAAGCCCTGTAGGCGAAATAATGCTTCCATAGGCAGCAACCGTGGCGGCATCATTTAAATTCTTAATTAAAAGTGACTTTAGATAATCTTGAGTCCCACTACCCGACAGATCAAGCCCTGCCCCATACATCAAACACGCAGCATCGCCACATGGGTTAAATGTCGGATAATACACATCGCCATCAACAACACTACCAGTCACATATTTACCATCAGAGCTGATCACATTTCCTGTCAACCTGTCTCGTTGTTCAGAACCCAACCCAACGCCTAGACCGCTGCTCAGAAAAATCTTAGAGAAACCAGTTTCAGCCTCAATCGTCCAGCTATACCCTGCAGAATTATCCTTGATGTAAGAAATTACATCCCTGTTCGCAATTTCAAAGTTTTGCACATACATCCCACTATCACCCAACGGCATCCAGTTTCCACCGGAATCGTACATCCCAGGAAGGGCTGCAATTATATCTTTGGACGGAGATATATTAGTTTCAGCCATGAAGGAAATCCTCAGAGCCGCTTCGATTTATTCTTGCGTAAAGCGACCGCCACTTCTCTCAGATAGACTCTTTGCTAACTCTCTCTCAGCTGGGTGTAGTTGGCGGTTGTACGCCGTGGCGTTCTTAGCGATTTCTGCGCCTTTACCGACGTCACCATTCACGGCCGCCGCCGCCATGACCCCAGTCAATTGCGACACCATCAACTCAAGGTTGCTGTCACCCCCCACCATGTTGCTCAGGATATTGATCAGCGC
>NZ_JARJLT010000270.1 GCF_029335315.1 Pseudomonas citronellolis | reverse complement strand
CCGCGCCGCCGGCGGCGAAGCGCGCTTCATGCGCTGCGACGTGACCCGCGACGCCGAGGTCCAGGCCCTGGTGGCCGCCACCGTCGAGGCCTACGGCCGCCTGGACTACGCCTTCAACA
Organism: Pseudomonas citronellolis; assembly: GCF_029335315.1. Taxonomy (GTDB): domain Bacteria; phylum Pseudomonadota; class Gammaproteobacteria; order Pseudomonadales; family Pseudomonadaceae; genus Pseudomonas; species Pseudomonas citronellolis_A. The sequence continues at coordinate 2,124 of NZ_JARJLT010000270.1, read as the reverse complement.
ACGCCGGCATCGAGATCGAGCAGGGCAGGCTGGCCGAGGGCAAGGAAAGCGAGTTCGACGCCATCATGGGCGTCAACGTCAAGGGCGTCTGGCTGTGCATGAAGCACCAGATCCCGGTGATGCTCGCCCAGGGCGGCGGCGCCATCGTCAACACCGCCTCGGTGGCCGGCCTCGGCGCGGCGCCGAAGATGAGCATCTACGCCGCCTCCAAGCACGCGGTGATCGGCCTGACCAAGTCGGCGGCCGTGGAATACGCGAAGAAGAAGGTGCGCATCAACGCGGTCTGCCCGGCGGTGATCGACACCGACATGTTCCGCCGCGCCTACGAGGCCGACCCGAAGAAGGCCGAGTTCGCCGCCGCCATGCACCCGGTCGGGCGCGTCGGCAAGGTCGAGGAAATCGCCGCGGCGGTGCTCTACCTGTGCAGCGACAACGCCGGCTTCACCACCGGCATCGCCCTGCCGGTGGACGGCGGTCACACCGCCCTCTGATTGATTCGGTGAATACTGGGACCACCGGTCACCCCTGCGGGGCGTGGCGGTGGCCCATGCCCCCGGACTGCGCTAGTGCTGTAGAGAACGGGCCCGCCGCCGGGGCGGGGCCAGCTGCAGCGGCCAGCGGGGAACCTGACGATGAGCGCAACGCGCGGTGCCGCCGGTGCGGCGCTGGGTGCCTGCACCTTGGCGTACCTGTTCTGTGCCGAGCCTCTGCAGGCGGCGTGCGACTTTTCCCCTTCCCCCGGCAACGACGATTACCGTTGCGACAGCGGCGTCGCCGCGGCGCTGGTCGACCCCCAGGGTAACAACAGCCTGGTCCTGCCCGCCGGCGGCAGCGGCACCATCACCGGCGCTGTCAGCTTCGGCGCCGGCGCCGACCGTATCGAGGTGGCCTCCGGGCGCATCGGTGGCGCGGTGAGCCAGGGCGACGGCATCGACAGCTTCCGCATGAGCGGTGGGCAGATTCAGTCGCTCAGCCAGGGCGACGGCTTCGACGATTTCGTCATGAGCGGCGGCACCATAGTCGGCGCCTTCGAAGGCGGCGACGCGGTGTCGATCAGCGGCGGCAGCATCGGCCGGGTGGACATCGGCCTGGGCGCCAACCGCTTCGAAATGAGTGGCGGGCGCATCCTGGCCAACCTGGTGGCCGGCTTCGACAACGATACCCTGAGCATTTCCGGCGGCAGCGTCGGTGGCAATGTCAGCCTCAGCAGCGGCAACGACCGGCTCAGCCTGAGCGGTGGCGACATCGGTGGCCAGGTACTGATGGGCGCGGGCAACGACGCCCTGCTGTGGCTGGGCGGCGGCACCTTTCATGGCGGGTTGCAGATGGCTGCCGGCGACGACAGCGTGAGCGTGACCGCGGTGCCGGCCGAGGCCTTCGCCATCCCCCCTTCGCTGGACGGCGGTCCCGGCCGCGACAGCCTGCTGCTGGAAGCGCTGAGCGCCACCGGTGGCGCGCGCTACCTGAACTGGGAAAGTATCGAATTGCGCAACGGCGCGCGCCTGGACCTGGACGACAGCCTGGTGCTCGGCGACAGCCTCAGCGGCCAGGGCCAGCTGCGTGTCGACGGCGGTAGCTTCCTCACCTCCGCCAGTGGCCGTATCCGGGCCTTCACTTCCGGCCAGCCGGCGATGCTGGTAAACGCCGGGACCATCGACCTGACCCGCAGCGGCGAGCGTACGGACGACAGCCTGACAGTGCTGGGCGATTACCGCGGCGAGACCGGCCGGTTGCTGCTGCAGGCCGTGCTGGCTGGCGATGGCGCGCCGGCGGACCGGCTGATCGTCGGCCAGGGCCGATTGGATGGGAGCACCGCCATCGTGTTGAGCAATCTCGGTGGCAGCGGTGGGCTGACTCGTGGCGACGGCATCCTGCTGGTCGAGGCGAATCAGGGCGCGAGCAGCAGTGACCAGGCCTTCAGCCTGAGCCAGGGCCTCTCCGTCGGTGCCTACCAATACTACCTGTTCAAGGGTGGCTTGACGGCCGGTACCGAGAACAGCTGGTACCTGCGCTCCAGCGTCGCCGCGCCGCCTCCGGCTCCGCCGGAACCACCGCCCCCGCCGCTTCCTCCACCGCCGCCCGAGGAACCCGCGCCTCCCCCGGTGCCACCCGAGGAGCCCGCGC
>NZ_JARJLT010000026.1 GCF_029335315.1 Pseudomonas citronellolis | reverse complement strand
CCAAAGGTCACGTTGCTCAGCCGCCACTGGCAGGCGCCTCCACCGTCCACGGCCAGGTCGGCGACATACAGGTCGCTGCTGCCCTGGCGCTCCGGCAGCACCTCGATGGCGCGGCGGCCGTCTTCCTCGTAGCTGGTCCAATCCGCACCGGAGCGTTTCGCCGGGCATTTTTCCGAGCGGTACATCACCCGCATCGGGTCCGCCGCCAGCTCCGGCGGCACCTTGATGCTGAAGTGCACCTGCTCACTGCCCGGCGGTGGAGCCAGCTCGCGGTTTTGCGCGCAACCGCCGAGGTTGAGCAGCATCAGCAGGCAGGCCAGTGAAGGGGAAATCGCTCGGGCCATATCGGGCTTCCTCGCATGCATTTGTCCGTCGGCGGCCGGTAGCGGCGTGTTGTGCGGGCTCATGGTTGCAGCTCGGCACTTTCGGTCTCGGCGTCATCGCGCGGTATGCCTCTCACCGGGCCATAGGGGCGTTGCGGCATCACCTCGACCATCTCGGCGAACTCGCGCTCGCGGCTGAAGCGCTGCAACGCCTCGACACCGCCTTCCAGCCGTTCGGTTACCGCCAGGGCCTGGCTCGGCAGCAAGCTTTCCAGCTCGAGAAAGGCCAGGGTACGCGCCCGCTCCGCCGCGGGAATGCGCTCGTCCTCCAGGGTCTTCCTGAACTTCTGCCGCAGGGCGATGCGTTCCGGGGTCTGCCCGGGGTCGCAGAGTTCCAGCAAGTGGTTGTGCAGGAACAACAGGTAGCGGCCGATCATCGAGTGGTCGAACGGGTTGGTGCCCTTGTCGCTGCGCTCGGGGTTGGTGTGCGGCGGGAAGTAGTACTCCAGGTTTTCCCGGGTGAGCGAGCCGACATAGTCCCGTTGCTCCGCCTCGGCTACGCGGGTGGCTTCCTCGCCCAGGCTCGGCACCACGAAGATGTAGTTGCTCGGTGACAAGGGCTCGAGCATTCGGGTGTGCCGTGGCGCGCCCAGGCCGTCCTTGCTGCCGCGAGCCCAGGAGCCGCGATAGGGCACCTGGGCGTGCAGGTCGGCGCGGTAATTCATCGCGAGTTCGCCGTGGTGGCAGTATGGGTCGCCGAAGGGCAGGATCTTGCTGGCCAGCAGTTGGGGGAGCGACCAGATATAGCCCAGGTCATTGCCCAGTGGGCCGAGCGCGTCGTACAGCGGGTTGTCCAGGTCGGCTTCGGGAGGCACGCTGGTGATGGTGTCGGCGTCGTTGACGTGGCGGAAGTGGATCACCCGCTGCAGTTCCTCCACCGCCTTGTGGGTGAAGGTGCGTGGCATGCCGTAGGTGTAGAGCACGGGACGACGCTCTTGCCGTTCCGCCGAGTGAATCAGCGCCAAGGCTCCACCTAGGCTGTGGCCGCAAACAAATACGTTCTTACCTACCATTTGACGATTAATATCGTCGAAGCGCTCAGGAAATAGCTTCTTGGCTACCTCGAATGCCTTGAGGAAGCCATCATGCACATTACCCGTTGCGGCCAGCCGGGTGCCCTGGGTCTCGGCCTCCGACTTGGTATCGCTGCCATCCGCGCGCCGGGGCCGATACTGGAGATCGGTCAACCAGTCCTTCGGCTCCTGGGTGCCGCGCCAGGCCACCACCACTTCCTTGCGATTGCTGAAATAGAACAGCTGGGTGTTCTCGATGACCAGCCGCGGAATGTTCGCTTCTGCTCGCGGCAGGTTGGCCACAGTGGTATCCAGCATCACGACCGTGGTGTAGCGGTCGTCGAAGGGCACATCCACCACTACCGCCGGAAGGCGAGAGCCCTTGGCGTCATGCATCAGTGGTGTGCGGGAAAGGTCCAGGCACTGGCGGAAGAAGAACTCCTCCACCGAGCCGCGCAAGGTGGTGGCATCGATCTCGGCGTCCGGGAATTTCTTCTTCCTGTTCTGGGCGATATTGCTGTAGGACAGGTTCGCCATCAGCCCCAGGTTGTAGGCGTTGACCAGGCTGTAGTCCGGCTGGTGGTGCAGCACCAGCGACCAGGCGCGGAAGGGGCAAATCTCCAGCACATGGCGTCGGTTGAGGGACTTGTCGTCCACCGTGAAGCCGCCGAAATTCGGATCGGGGAAATGGAAGGCGGGCAGTTCTGATTCATTCCAGCCGGATTCAAGCTGGGGGAACTGCTCACACAACTGCCCGATGCGCAAGTAGCGGTATGCGTGCCCCTCGACCCTGGCCTGCTTTTCGATATCCGAAAACCCCACCGGTGGCGGCTCATACAGATAAGGCGGCAGGGGTGGCGCGGGATGCTCCGCGCGCAGCGCGCGCAAACGGCGGGT
>NZ_JARJLT010000269.1 GCF_029335315.1 Pseudomonas citronellolis | reverse complement strand
CCCGTGAATTGCCCCCGGCAGCTGTGGAAACGCTTGTGGATATCCTGGGCATAAACCTGTGACTTCCCCGCCTGCCGGGGCCCGCGCGCGCCAGCCGGCAAATTGATCAGGCCCCGCATCCAGCGGCTAGGCTAGAATGCGCGCCCTTTCCCTCGACCACGTCCAGGCCATGACCGAGCACAGCTCCCAGCCCTCCCCCAGCGCCATCGTCATCGGCGGCGGCCCCGCCGGCCTGATGGCCGCCGAAGTGCTGGCCGGCGCCGGCGTGCGCGTGGCGCTGTACGACGCCATGCCCTCGGTGGGCCGCAAGTTCCTGCTGGCCGGTGTGGGCGGCATGAACATCACCCACTCGGAGGAGCGCGAAGCCTTCGTCGGCCGCTACGGCGAGCGCCGCGCGGAGATCGGCGAACTGCTCGCCGGGTTCGACGGCCAGGCCCTGCGCGAATGGATTCACGGCCTGGGGATAAGCACCTTCGTCGGCACCTCCGGGCGGGTCTTCCCCACCGACATGAAAGCCGCGCCGCTGCTGCGCGCCTGGCTCAAGCGCCTGCGCGAGAATGGCGTAGCCATCCACACCCGCAGCCGCTGGCAGGGCTGGGACGACAGCGGCCGCCTGCTGATCGACGGCCCCGAAGGCCGCCAGGCCCTGCGGGCCGACGTCAGCGTGCTGGCCCTGGGTGGCGGCAGCTGGCAGCGCCTGGGCTCCGATGGCGCCTGGGTGCCGACCCTGCAGGCGCGCGGCGTGGACGTCGCGGCGCTGCGCCCCTCCAACTGCGGCTTCGAGGTCGCCGGCTGGAGCGAATTCTTCCGCGACAAGTTCGCCGGCGCGCCGGTCAAGCCGGTGGCCCTCGGCCTGGACGGCGAGGCGCCGCGCCAGGGCGAGTTCGTGGTCACCGCCGGCGGCATCGAGGGCAGCCTGGTCTACGCCCTGTCGGCCGGCATCCGCGAGCGCATCGCCCACGACGGCAGCGCCACCGTGCACCTCGACCTGCTGCCGGGGCGCGGCCGCGAGCAGGTGGCCAAGGCCCTGGCGCAGCCACGCGGCTCCAAGTCCATGGCCAACCACCTGCGTGGCAAGCTCGGCCTGGACGGTGTGCGCGCCGGCCTGCTGCGCGAGTTGTCCACAGCCGCCGACTACGCCGACCCGCAGCGCCTGGCCGCGCTGATCAAGGCCCTGCCGCTGACCGTGGTGCGCCCGCGCCCGCTGGACGAGGCCATCAGCAGCGCCGGCGGAGTCAGGTTCGAGGCTGTGGATAAGCAGCTGATGCTCAGCGCCCTGCCCGGCGTGTTCTGCGCCGGCGAGATGCTCGACTGGGAAGCACCCACCGGCGGCTACCTGCTCACCGCCTGCTTCGCCAGTGGCCGCGCCGCCGGCCTGGGCGCGCTGCGCTGGCTGAACATGGAACGACAGTGCTAGATTGCGGATTCCCTCCCGCAGAGTCCGCGCCATGCCCCTGAGCTTCCGCCCGGCCCGTCCCGAGGACGTCGACGCCGCCGTCCCGCTGATCTACAGCTCCGGCCCCGACGCCTTCGACTACGCCTTCGCCCGCCCCGGCCGCAACAGCGCCCAGGACTTCCTGCGCCACGCCTTCGTCCAGGGCGGCGGCCAGTTCGGCTGGCGCCAGCACACCGTGGGCGAACTCGACGGCAAGATGGTGGCCGTCGGCACCATCTTCGGCGGAGAGGCCAACCTCGGCTACCTGCTCGCCGCGGCGCGGCAGATCCTCGGCTACTTCGGCACCGGCGCGGTGGGCGTCATCCACCACGGCCTGCAACTGGAACGCATCATCTGCCCGCCGCCCCGGCGCACCCTGTACCTGGCGCACCTGGGCGTGGACCCGAGCGTGCGCGGCGAGGGCCTGGGCAGCCAGTTGATCGCCCACTTTCTCGAACGCGGCCGCCAGGCCGGCCTGGGCATGGCCGCCCTCGACGTCTCGGTGGCCAACCCCCGGGCCCAGGCGCTGTACGAACGCTTCGGCTTCGAAGTGCAGGTGGAGCGCACCTCGACCCTGCCGGGCGTCAACAGCCACCGCTACATGCAACGGCCGATCCGCGACTAGACTGCGCGACAGCCGCCCGCGCAAACGTGGCGCCACCACCCAAGGACGCCAGCATGAGCAACCTCACCGCCGTCGAACTGAAAGTCTTCGTCCCCGCCCGCGACTACCCGCTGTCCCAGGCGTTCTACCGCGACCTGGGCTTCGGCAACCCGTGGAACTCGGACGACCTGAGCTACTTCCACCACGGCGATCACTGCGCCTTCCTGCTGCAGAACTTCTACGTGCAGGCGTTCGCCGAGAACCTGATGCTGCACCTGCTGGTGGAAGACGCCGACGCCTGGTGGCAACGCCTGCGCGAGATCGACATCGCCGGCCGCTACGGCGTGAAGCTGGGCGATCCGGAAGACCGGCCGTGGCGCCTGCGCGACTTCACCCTGCACGACCCGAGCGGGGTGCTGTGGCGGATCGGGCACAACATCGACTGAGGGGCAGCGCGACTTTTCTCGCGGCATCCTGAAGAGCCCCTCTCCCCAGCCCTCGGCTGCGCGCCCCGCCCTGAAGGGAGAGGGGGCTTGTCCGTGCCGAGATAAGGCATGGCTTATACCGGAATTTCACGGCGTTGCCGGCTAACGCCAGAACACCCGCTCATGCCGAACGGTCCCCTCTCCCTTCAGGGAGAGGGTTAGGGAGAGGGAGCGGAGTCAAACCACGGCGCCGCAGCCGCCGTGGAGTACCGTTGGCACCTATTTCAGATACCACCCCCAAGCCTGATCGGAAACGTACTCCGTCACCTGCTTCACCTCCAGGTAGTTCTCCAGCCCCCACACCCCCAGCTCGCGGCCGATGCCGCTGTGCTTCATGCCGCCCCAGGGCGCCTGGGTGAAGGTGGGTTGCGAGCAGTTGACCCAGACGATCCCCGCGCGCAGCCCGTTGGCCACCCGCGCGGCGCGTTGCGGGTCGCCCGACATCACCGCGCCGGCCAGGCCGAAGCGGCTGTCGTTGGCCAGGCGCAGGGCCTCGGCCTCGGTCTTGAAGCGCTTCACGCAAAGCACCGGGCCGAAGATTTCCTCGCGCCAGACGATGGCGTTCTCCGCCGGCTCGTCGAAGATCGCCGGCTCGATGAACCAGCCCTCGTTCAGCCCCGCCGGGCGCCGGCCGCCGGTAAGCAGGCGGGCGCCGCAGGCCTTGCCTTGGTCGATGAAGCCGAGCACCTTGTCGTACTGGCCCTGGCTGACCAGCGGGCCGAGCAGCACGCCGGAGCTCATGCCGTTGCCGATGGTGATGGCGCGGGTCGCTTCCACCAGGCGCTCGATCAGCTTCGGCGCGATGCCCTCCTGCACCAGCAGGCGCGAGGTGGCGCTGCACACCTGGCCCTGGTTCCAGAAGATGCCGAACAGGATCCACTCCACCGCCGCCTCGACATCGCTGTCGTCGAACACGATGAAGGCCGACTTGCCGCCCAGCTCCAGGCTGACGTTCTTGATGTCCTGGGCCGCCGCCGACATGATCTTCGCCCCGGTCGGCACGCTGCCGGTGAAGGCCAGCTTGTCCACGCCCGGGTGCTGCGCCAGCGGCCCGCCGGCCTCGCCGCCCAGGCCCGGCAGCACGTTCAGCACGCCCGCCGGCAGGCCCACGGCGTCCGCCGCGGCGGCCAGTTCCAGGGCGCTCAGCGGCGTCAGCTCGGACGGTTTGAGCACGCAGGTGGCGCCGGCGGCGAGCGCCGGTGCGACCTTCCAGGCGGCCATCAGCAGCGGGTAGTTCCAGGGGATGATCTGCCCGGCCACGCCCACCGGCTCGTGGCGGATGCGGCAGCGGAAGCGCTCGTCGGGCAGCGCCAGCGCCTGGTCCTGGCGGCCATCCAGCTCGCGCGCCAGCTCCGCGTAGTAGCGGAAGCAGCCGATGGCGTCGGCCACGTCCCACTGCGCCTCGGGCAGCGGCTTGCCGTTGTCGCGCACCTCCAGCTCGGCCAGCTCGGCCTGGTTGCGTTCGAGTTCGTTGGCCAGCGCCTCCAGCCACTCGGCGCGCTCGCCGCCACGGCTCTGCCCCCAGCCGCGATTGAACGCCTGGCGCGCCGCGCGCACGGCGTGGTCGACGTCTTCCTCGGTGGCCGCCGGCACTTCGCGCAGCGGCCGCTCGCTGGCCGGGTCGTAGCTGGTGAAGGTGCCGCCCAGGTCCGGGCTGACCCATTGCCCATTGATGTACAGCTGGTCACGCATCGCACGTCTCCTTGTCTGCGCCCGTCAGGCGGCCTGAACGCCGGTGCGGCGGTTCTGCAGGTAGCGGGAGGTGAACAGCAGCGCCAGCGAGGCGCAGATGATCACCGTGGAAATGGCGTTGATCTCCGGGGTGATGCCGCGGCGGATCGAGGAGAAGATGTAGATCGGCAGCGTGGTCTCGGAGCCGGCGACGAAGAAGGCGATGATGAAATCGTCGAAGCTGAAGGTGAACGCCAGTAGGAAGCCGGCGAGGATCGCCGGGGCGATCTGCGGCAGGGTGACCCGGAAGAAGGTGTCCAGCGGCGGCGCGTAGAGGTCGGCGGAGGCCTCCAGCAGCGCCTTGTCCATGGCCTCGACGCGGGTGCGGACGATGACCATCACCAGCGCCATGGTGAACAGCGAGTGCGCTGCGACCACCGTGGCGAAGCCCATGTTCAGCTTCGGCAGGCCCAGGTCCAGCGCCGCCAGCAGCGGGTTGAGTACGTCGAACAGGGTGATGAAGGCGATCAGCGTGGCGATGCCGATGACGATCCCCGGCACGATGATCGCGCAGTAGGTCAGCGCGTCGAACAGCAGGCGCACGCGCTTGCCCACCCGTTGCAGGCCGAACACCGCCAGGGTGCCGAAGAAGGTGGCGATCAGCGCCGAGCACAGGGCGATCAGCGCGCTGTTGCCCAGCGCCTCCATGATGAACGGGTTGCCGAAGGCGCGGCCGAACCACTGCACCGAGCAGCACTGGAAGCTCAGCCCGCTGCGCCCGGCGTTGAAGGCGAAGAGCATGATCAGCGCGATGGGCGCGTAGAGGAACAGGTACAGCGACGTCGAATAACTGCGCAGCCACATCTCAGAGCACCCCGTCGTTGCGCGGCCCGCCGAAGCGCGCGGCGAGTTTCAGGTACAGGCCGATGATCGCCAGCATCATCGCCACCAGGGTCATGGCCACCGCGCTGCCGAACGGCCAGTTGCGCGATTGCAGGAACAGGTCGACCAGCGCGTTGCCGACGAAGAACACCTTGCCGCCGCCGAGAATGGCGGGGATCAGGAACTCGCCCATGAGCAGGATGAACACCAGCATCACCCCGGTGATCACGCCCGGCGCCGACAACGGCAGGGTCACCCGGCGGAAGGTCTCGAAGGCGCTCGCGCCGAGGTCGCCGGAGGCTTCCAGCAGGCGCTTGTCGAGCTTCTCCAGGGTCACGTAGATGGGGAACACCATCAGCGGCAGGTAGCCGTAGACGATGCCGATCAGCACCGCCCAGGGCGTGTTGATCAGGCGCACGTCGGCGATCCCCAGGCTCTCCAGCAGCGCCGGGATGCCGCGCCCGCTGAGGATGAAGATCCAGGCGTAGGTGCGGATCAGGAAGCTGGTCCAGAACGGCACGATGACCAGGGTCAGCAGCAGCGACTTGTTGCGCTGCACCTTCACCGCCAGGAAGTACGCCAGCGGGTAGGCCGCCAGCAGGCAGGCCAGGGTGCCCAGCGGCGCCAGGGTCAGGGTGTTCCAGAAGGCCTGGGCGCGCGAGCCGAGGTTCAGGTAGTTCTCCAGGGTCAGCCCGCCGCCGTAGCCGCCCACGGCGCTGCGCTCGCCGAAGCTGAAGACCAGGATGATCACCAGCGGCATCAGCAGCAGGAGCAGGAACCACAGGGTGGAAGGCAGCAGCAGGAGCAGCGTGACGCGCCGGCCGAGGCTGCGCGCGCGGGCGGCCGGCGGCGGCGCGGCGGCCTGCAGGGGGGCGCTGACGGCGATGTTCATGTTCGAGTCCCTACGCATGGATTGTACGGAGCCCCGTAGGAGCGAGCTTGCTCGCGAACCGCTTCGGCACGGATCTGTTCGCGAGCAAGCTCGCTCCTACAAGGGCAGCCCTCAGGCGGCCTTGAAGCGCGCCATCAGCTCGGCGCGCGCCGGGCTGGTGAGAGTCGCGGCGGCGCCGAACTCCAGTGGCGACAGGCGCTCGGCCGCCGGGTACATGATCGGGTCGTCGAGCATCTCCTTGGGCAGCAGCGCGTCGACCCGCTTGTCGCCGCTCGGGTAGCCGTGGGCCAGGACCTCCAGCTTGTTGTGCGCAGGGTCCAGCAGGTAGTTGATGAAGGCGTAGGCGGCGTCGCTGTGCTCGGCGCCCTTGGGAATGGCGAAGAAGTCGCTCCAGATCTCGCCGCCTTCCTTGCCCAGCACGAAGGTCATGTCCGGGTTGTCGCGGTGCAGCTGCGAGGCGTCGCCGGTCCAGGCCATGGCCATCCAGGCGTCGCCGTTGCGCAGCGAGGGCTGGATGTCGGAGTTGATCGCGAACAGGTGCGGCTTGGCCTGGATCAGCAGCTTCTCGGCCTCGGCCAGCTCTTTCGGGTCCAGCGAGTTGAAGCTGTAGCCGTAGTACTTCAGGGCATTGCCGATGGCGGTCAGCTGGTAGTCGTGGACGATGGTGCGGCCCGAGGCGCTGGTCAGCGTCAGGTCCCAGAACTGCTTCCACGAGTCCGGGCTGCCCTTGACCTTGCTGGCGTCGTAGACGATGCCGGTGGTGCCCCAGTTCTTCGGCACCGCGTAGACCTTGCCGTCCACCGTGCCCTGGGCCATGAAGCGTTCCTGGAAGGCCTTGGCGTCGAAGTTGGGGATGCGCGACAGGTCCAGCGGCTCGATCAGCCCGAGCTTCACGTAGGTGCTGATGGTGTAGTTGGTCGGCACGAAGACGTCCCAGCCGCTGCCGCCGGCCTGGAGCTTGGCGAGCATCTCCTCGTTGGAACCGAACACGTTCATCTGCACCCGCGCGCCGGTGGCCTTGGCGAAGGCCTCGAAGTTCTCCGGGCTGTGGTAGTTCGGCCAGGTGGCCAGGGTCACGCGGTCGCCGAGGTTGCCGCTCTCGCCGGCGTAGGCCTTGCCCAGCAGCAGGCCCGGGGTGTTCGCCGCGACCACCGCCGCGGCCAGCCCCAGGCCGGTGCGGCCGAGGAACTCGCGCCGGGTGATCGAGCCGTTTTCCCAGCTGCGCATGGTCTTGATGAAAGTCTTCTTGTCCATCGTCACTCCCCGCCTGTCTGCTGTCGTTATGGTTGGATCGTCGAGCCGCCGCGCCACGCGCGGCGGCGTGAATCAGAGGCCCATGGCCAGGCCGCTGGCCTGGTTCCAGCCGACCTGCACCGGCGCGCCATGCTCGAAGGCATCGCCAGCGCCGCCGGACTGGCGCGGCACGCGCACGCAGACGATGCCGAAGGCGTCGGTGCGCACCCGGTATTCGGTGAGGTTGCCCAGGTAGATGCGGTCTTCGACGCGGCCCTTCAGGCGCACCTCGCGCTGCAGCTCCGAATCGGCGGAAGCGATGCCCACCAGCTCGGGGCGCACCGCGATGCAGCCCTCGGCCTGGGGCGCCAGCGCGGACCCGGTGGGCGTCGGCGGGCTGCTCAGCTCGAGCCCGGCGGCGGTGGCCAGCACCACCCGGCCGCCTTCGAGGCGGCGCACGGTGCCGCCGAACAGGTTGGATTCGCCGATGAAGTCGGCCACGTAGCGGCTCGCCGGGGTCTCGTAGAGCGCCTCGGGCGTGGCGGTCTGGATGATCAGGCCGTCCTTCATGATGCTGATGCTGTCGCTCATCGACAGCGCCTCTTCCTGGTCGTGGGTGACCAGCACGAAGGTGATGCCGACCTCGCGCTGCAGGCGCAGCAGCTCCGACTGCATCTCCTTGCGCAGCTTGCGGTCCAGCGCCGCCAGGGGTTCGTCCAGCAGCAGCACGGTGGGCTTGTTGACCAGCGCGCGGGCCAGGGCCACGCGCTGCTGCTGGCCGCCGGACAGCTCGTGCGGCTTGCGCGCGCCGAAGCCGGACAGGCGCACCATTTCCAGCGCCTCGTCGGCCATGCGGCGCTGCTCGGCGCGGTCCGGGCGCGGCGTGCGGTAGCGCAGACCGTAGGCGATGTTCTCGGCCACGCTCAGGTGCGGGAACAGCGCGTAATGCTGGAACACCATGTTCACCGGGCGCTGGTGCGCCGGCACCCCGGCCACCGCCTGGCCGGCCAGCAGCACCTCGCCTTCGCTGGGCTGCTCGAAGCCGGCGATCATCCGCAGGGTGGTGGTCTTGCCGCAGCCGGAGCTGCCGAGGAAGGAGTGGAAGGCCCCGCGCCGCACCTTGAAGCTCAGGCCGTTGACCGCTGGCACGCTGCCGTAGCGTTTGACCACGTTGCGGAATTCGATATCGAACCCTTGGCTGGAATCCATCACCGCGAGCCTCTCGATGGCTGTTCTCGTTGTTGCAGAACACGCTATCAACGGGGCTTTCGGGGTGTATATATCCCTCGGGGGATAGGCGTCGATGGAAGACGCCCTTGCCTCACCCCGTGGCGCGCATCTCGCTGGCGTCGTCCTGCCCGGCCAGCTCGCGGATGAACAGCCCGAGCAGCTCCGACTGGCTGCCGATGCCAAGCTTGGCGTAGATGTTCTTGCGGTGGATCTTCACCGTGCCCGGGCTGATGTCCAGCTGCTCGGCCACCGAGGCGCTGGAGTGGCCGCGCAGCAGCAACTGGACGATCTCCTGCTCGCGCGCGGTCAGCAGCTGGGCGCCGAACTGGTCGAAGGCCTCGCGAATCTTGTAGTCCAGGTCACGCGCCGGGCGCGGCTGGGCACGGCGCAACGCCCAGGCCTCGCGCACCACCTGCTCCACCGCCGGCCGCGCGCATTCCAGCAACTGCATCTCGTCGCGGCTGTAGGCCGGGCTGGAGGTCTTGCGCATCAGCGACAGCACCGCCTTGGCGCCATCGTCGAGGTCGACGAAGAAGGCGATCTCCTCGGTCAGCCCGGTCTGCTGGTAGTAGGTCTGGTAGTACTCGCCGAGGTAGAAGTGGTCCGGGGCGAACTGCCGCAGGCGCCACAGGCCCGGCGCCTGGTCGCGGGTACAGGCCAGGTAGAAGGGGTCGAGCAGGTAGGGGCCGTCCTGGTAGTCCGCCACGTAGACATGGCGCACGTCCGCCGGGAAGGTGTCGAACAGGTCCAGCGGGCGGTGGTTGCCCTCGTAGACGAACAGCACGAAGTGATCCACCGGGCAGGCCTGCTGCAGCCACTGGCTGAGGCCGAGCAGGCGCGGGCGGCCGGGGGCCAGGGGGAACAGCAGGGCGAGGCCGCCGGTCCAGGCTTTGAGTTCCTTGGGGCGCATAGGGGTGTCGTTCTTGTTGTGTGCGCGGAGCACACACTATAGGCGTTCAGGATTCCACACGGAAATGCAGGTTCTGCGCCACACCCTTGAACACCCGCGCGCCGCGGCCTTGCGCAGCGCCCCCGAGCCTGGCGCGCACCAGTCTGATGCGCCCCGCCCCACCGCGGCCCTCAGCGCGCCTTGGGCTTCTTGCCCGGCGCCTGCGCCTTGGCGAAGCCCGGCGCCTTGCGCACCGCCTTCACCTGCGGCTTGTCGGCCAGCAGGTCGCCCAGGTGAATCTTCCCTGGCTTGCCTTCCGGCGCCTGGGGCTGCTTGGGCTTCTTCGGCTTTTTCAGCAACTGGCCGCCGAGGGCGGTCTGCGGCACCCGGTGCTCCGCTTCGAAGCCGTCCTCTTCCTCGCGCACCATGAGTTGCCCGAGCAAGGTCTCGATCGCCGCCAGCTGTTGCACCTCGTCGGCGCACACCAGCGACAGCGCCTGGCCACTGGCGCCGGCGCGGCCGGTACGGCCGATGCGGTGCACGTAGTCCTCGGCGACTATCGGCAGGTCGAAGTTGACCACCAGCGGCATTTCCTCGATGTCCAGGCCGCGCGCGGCGACGTCGGTGGCCACCAGGAAATCCACCTCGCCCGCCTTGAACCGCTGCAGCGCGCGCAGCCGGGAGGGTTGCGGCTTGTCGCCATGGATCGAGTCGACGGCCAGGCCCTCGGCCTGCAGCACCTTGACCAGCTCGTCGACGCCCTTGCGGGTCTTGGCGAATACCAGCGCCTGGCGCCAACCACGGGTGCGCATCAGGTGCAGGAACAGCTCGGCCTTGCGCTTCTTGTCCACGGTGATCAGCTGCTGCTTCACCGTCTTCGCCGCGGTGTTGCGCGGCGCCACCTCGATCGACAGCGGGTCGCGCAGCAGGCCGCCGGCCAGCTTGCGGATCGCCTCGGAGAAGGTCGCGGAGAACAGCAGGGTCTGGCGCCGCTTCGGCAGCGCGGCGAACACCTCGTCCAGCTCGCGGGCGAAGCCCAGGTCGAGCATGCGGTCGGCTTCGTCCAGCACCAGCACCTGCAGCTGGTTGAACTTCAGCGCGTTCTGCCGGTACAGGTCGAGCAGCCGGCCGGGTGTGGCCACCAGGACGTCGACGCCCTTGCGCAGCTTCATCATCTGCGGGTTGATGCTCACCCCGCCGTAGGCCACCGCCGTGCGCAACGGTACATGCTGGCCGTAGACGCGGAAGCTCTCGTGGACCTGCTCGGCGAGCTCGCGGGTAGGCACCAGCACCAGCGCGCGGATCGAGTTGGCCGCCACCTGCGGGCCTTCCTGCAGCAGCTTCTGCAACAGCGGCAGGGCGAAGCCGGCGGTCTTGCCGGTGCCGGTCTGCGCCGCGGCGAGCAGGTCGCGGCCCTTGAGCACCGCGGGAATGGCCTGGGCCTGCACCGGGGTCGGGGTCTGGTAGCCGAGGCCGTCGAGGGCGCGCAGCAGGGGGTCGATCAGGCCAAGGGCGGCGAAGGTCATGGAGCACTCGCAAAACGGAATGGGGAATGGGGAATGGGCGGCATTGTAGCCGCTCGCCGGCCCGCTCAGTGGCGCAGCAGCAGCCCGCCTTCGATGGGCACGTAGCGCGTCGCCGAGCGGATCAGCGCGTGCGCGGTCAGCCCCGGCACGCCATAGGCGGTGGCGGACTTGCCCTGGGCGCGCACGCGCTGCAGCAGCAGGTCGAAATCGCCGTCGCCGGAGCACAGCACGATCTCGTCGACCCGTGGCGTGGCGTCGAGCACGTCGATGGTGATGCCCACGTCCCAGTCGCCCTTGGCCGAGCCGTCGGCGCGCTGGATGTAGGGTTTCAGGCGCACCTCGAAACCGAGGTTGCGGAGGATCTGCTGGAACTGCTGCTGGCGCGGGTCGCCACGGTCGATGGCGTAGGCGTAGGCCTCGACGATACGCCCGTCGCGGCTCAGCTCGGCCCACAGGGCGGCGTAGTTGAAATGGCAGCCGTAGGCCTGGCGAACCGTGTAGTAGAGGTTCTGCACATCGACGAACAGGGCGAGGGTCTTCAACGGCGGCTCCGGGGCTGGCGGCGGGCGCGC
>NZ_JARJLT010000268.1 GCF_029335315.1 Pseudomonas citronellolis | reverse complement strand
CCCACGGGAGATCCACCTCCCCCTCCAACAGCAAAGGGAGCCCCACCATGAACTACATCGACGGCTTCATCGTCCCCGTCCCCACCGCCAACCGCGAGGCCTACACCGAGCTGGCCCGCAAGGCGGCGGTGGTCTTCAAGGAGTACGGCGCGCTCAGCGTGGTCGAGTGCTGGGGCGACGACGTCCCCGAAGGCAAGGTGACCTCCTTCCCCATGGCCGTGAAACGCAAGGACGACGAGGCCGTGGTGTTCTCCTGGATCACCTGGCCGTCCCGCGAGGTACGCGACGCCGGGATGAAGAAGGTCATGGAGGACCCACGCCTGAAGGACAACTTCCAGTCCATGCCGTTCGACGGCCAGCGCATGATCTTCGGCGGCTTCCAGGTGATCGTCGACGCCTGAGGCGAATGCGGCGCCCGCCCTGGCGAGCGCCGCCATGAGAAACACTGAAATCAAACCACTCACATATTTCCGTATCGCTTTAAACGCCTCCATTCGTCACTCCCGCGCCGCCGCCGCACTCGGCGGCCGGCCGTTCCCGGCCCTCCCCATCACCGCACGAACCTGCAACTTTAACCACATCATAGCGACATAGATCCGCATCTATCGCCGCAGATAACGACATTCACGCCCTCACGCCCCGCGCCGGCTACTCCCAAAGCGATACAAAAAACACATTCGACACACTATTTAGTGTTAGACATTGGATTCTGTATCATTTAAAAATAGCGCCATGGCCAAGGCCTCCCCACAAACAGAACAAGGGCTGGAGACACAGCATGTACGCACAACTGGTCGAGACCGGCGTCAAGCGCATCAAGGCGCTGGACGAGATGTCCCCCGAGGAACGCGCCTTCCAGGAAAAGGTCGACGCCGAGATCAAGATCGAGGCGAAGAACTGGATGCCTGACGCCTACCGGCAGACGCTGATCCGCCAGATCTCCCAGCACGCCCACTCGGAAATCGTCGGCATGCTGCCGGAGGGCAACTGGGTGACCCGCGCGCCGACCCTCAAGCGCAAGCTGCAGCTGATGGCCAAGATCCAGGACGAAGCCGGCCACGGCCTGTACCTGTACAGCGCCATGGAAACCCTCGGCGCCGACCGCGACGAAGAAATCGCCAAGCTGCACTCCGGCCGCGCCAAGTACTCCAGCATCTTCAACTACCCGACGCTGAACTGGGCCGACATGGGCGCGGTGGGCTGGCTGGTGGATGGCGCCGCCATCGTCAACCAGGTGGTGCTCCAGCGCACCTCCTACGGCCCCTACTCCCGCGCGATGATCCGCATCTGCAAGGAAGAGAGCTTCCACCAGCGCCAGGGCTACGAAATCCTCCTGACCATGATGCGCCACGGCACCCAGGCGCAGAAGGACATGGTCCAGGACGCCATCAACCGCCTCTGGTGGCCGGCGCTGATGATGTTCGGCCCGAGCGACGAGCACTCGCCCAACAGCGCCCAGTCGATGGCCTGGAAGATCAAGCGGCAGAGCAACGACGAACTGCGCCAGCGCTTCGTCGACCAGACCGTGCCGCAACTGGAGTTGCTCGGCTGCACCGCGCCGGACCCGCACCTGAAGTGGAACGAAGCACGCGGTCACTACGACTTCGGCGACATCCAGTGGGAAGAATTCTACGAAGTGCTCAAGGGCAACGGCCCGTGCAACGCCGAGCGCGTCGCCACCCGCCGCAACGCCATCGAGAGCGGCGCCTGGGTCCGCGAAGCCGCGGTCGCCCATGCCCGTAAAAAAGAACAACGCAAACGCGACGCCGCCTGAGCCGCGAGGAGAACACCATGAGCGAATGGACCCTTTTTGAAGTCTTCGTGCGCAGCAAGCACGGCCTCAACCACAAGCACGTTGGCAGCGTTCACGCCGCCGACGCCGCGATGGCCATCGAGAACGCCCGCGAACTCTATACCCGCCGCAACGAAGGCGTGAGCCTGTGGGTGGTGCCCTCGGCGCTGATCACCGCTTCCTCGCCCGACGAGAAGGACCCGCTGTTCGACCCGGCGCAGGACAAGGTCTACCGCCACGCCAGCTTCTACGAGCTGCCGCCCGAAGTCGGCCACATGTGAGTGAGACGCGTGCGATGAACCCGAACAACGACAAGATCGAATACCTGCTGCGCCTCGCCGACAGCGCCCTGATCCAGGGCCAGCGCCTGTGCGAATGGTGCGGCCGCGCCCCGGCGCTGGAAGAAGAGCTGGCACTGATGAACGTCGGCCTCGACCTGGTCGGCCAGGCGCGCAACTGGTACGAGTACGCCGTGGAACTGCTGGACGACGGCCGCGACGCCGACCAGCTGGCGTTCCGCCGCGACGAGCGCGCCTTCCGCAACCTGCTGCTGGTCGAGCAGCCCAACGGCGACTTCGCCGTGACCATGACCAAGCAGTTCCTCTACGACGCCTGGCACTTCCACGCGCTGCGCCAGCTGAGCGACTCCAGCGACGCGCGCATCGCCGCCATCGCCGCCAAGGGCCTGAAGGAAGTCACCTACCACCTGCGCCGCTCCGGCGAGTGGGTCGAACGCCTGGGCGACGGCACCGAGGAAAGCCACGCGCGCATGCTCGCGGCGATTCCGCAGGTGTGGCGCTTCACCGTCGAGCTGTGCAACGCCGACGACGTCGAGCAACGCCTGTTCGCCGAAGGCGTGGCGCCGAACCCGGAAGAACTGGCCGCCGCCTGGCGCGCCAAGGTCGCCGACATCTTCGCCAGCGCCACCCTGCCGCTGCCGGAACCGGCGGTGCACTTCTACCTCAGCGGCCGCCGCGGCCTGCACACCGAGCACCTGGGCATCCTCCTGGCCGAGATGCAGTTCCTCCAGCGGGCCTACCCCGATGCGACCTGGTGAGCTGATCGCCAGCGACCGCGGCGCGCGCGCAGGCTCCGCTGACGACCTCAGCCAGGCCTGGAGCGTGCTGGGCCAGGTGATGGACCCGGAAGTGCCGGTGGTCAGCGTGGTCGACCTCGGCATCGTCCGCGGCCTCGACTGGCGCGACGGGCACCTGCGGGTGGTGGTCACCCCCACCTACTCCGGCTGCCCGGCCACCGAGGTCATCGAGCAGGACATCCAGCACGCCCTGGAGCACGCCGGCTTCGCCGCGCCGCACCTGGAACGCCGCCTGGACCCGGCCTGGACCACCGACTGGATCAGCGAAGCCGGCCGCGAGGCGCTGCGCGTCTACGGCATCGCCCCGCCGGAGGGCAGCACCAGCAAGCGCAGCCTGCTCGGCGAGGCGCCGGAAGTGCGCTGCCCGCAGTGCGGCAGCCTGCACACCGAGCAGCTCAGCCAGTTTGGCTCCACCGCCTGCAAGGCGCTGTACCGCTGCATCGATTGCCGCGAGCCTTTCGACTATTTCAAGTGCATCTAGGGAGGACGAAGACAAACTGCTGCGCTCGGCCATGCGTCGTTGGAAACGCCTTCGGAATGCTCATTCACACATGTGAACTGCGCTTCCAAAGCCGCCTCCGCCTAGCCTGACCGTCGCTCGCGACGTTTGTATTCGCCCTCCATGCGGCAAAGCCGCCGGAGAAGAACAATGAGCAAATTCCACAGCCTGACGATCCGCGAAGTGCGCCCGGAAACCCGCGACGCCGTGTCCATCGCCTTCGACATCCCCCAGGACCTGCAGGACAGCTTCCGCTTCGAGCAGGGCCAGCACCTGGTGGTGCGCGCCCAGCTGGACGGCGAGGAAGTGCGTCGCTCCTACTCCATCTGCAGCGGCGTCAACGACGGCGAGCTGCGCGTGGCGATCAAGCGCGTGCCCGGCGGGCGTTTCTCCGCCTACGCCAACGAGGCGCTGAAGGCGGGCGCCAACCTGGAAGTGATGCCGCCGGCCGGCCACTTCAACGTGCCGCTGGATGCGGCGCGCCACGGCAACTACCTGGCGGTGGCCGCCGGCAGCGGCATCACGCCGATCCTGTCGATCGTCAAGACCACCCTGGAAACCGAGCCGCACAGCCGTGTCACCGTGCTCTACGGCAACCGTTCCAGCAACGCCGCGATGTTCCGCGAGCAGCTGGAAGACCTGAAGAACCGCTACCTGCAGCGCCTCAACCTGATCTTCGTGTTCAGCCGCGAGCAGCAGGACGTGGACCTCTACAACGGCCGCATCGACGCCGACAAGTGCGGCCAGCTGTTCAGCCGCTGGCTGGACGTGAAGAACCTCGACGCCGCCTTCATCTGCGGCCCGCAGGCGATGACCGAGACCGTGCGCGACCAGCTCAAGGGCAACGGCATGCCGGCCGAGCGCATCCACTTCGAGCTGTTCGCCGCCGCCGGCAGCGAGAGCAAGCGCGAAGCCCGCCAGGCCGCCGCCGCGACCGACAGCGGGAAGAGCCAGGTCACCGTGATCAGCGATGGTCGCGAGCTGTCCTTCGAGCTGGCGCGCAACAGCGTCAGCGTGCTCGACGCCGGCAACGCCCAGGGCGCCGAGCTGCCTTACTCGTGCAAGGCCGGCGTGTGCTCGACCTGCAAGTGCAAGGTGATCGAAGGCGAGGTGGAGATGGACAGCAACTTCGCCCTGGAAGACTACGAAGTGGCCGCCGGCTACGTGCTGAGCTGCCAGGCCTTCCCGCTGACCGACAAGGTGGTGCTGGACTTCGACCAGCTCTGACCTTCAGCGCTTCGTAGGAGCGAGCTTGCTCGCGAACCCACCCAGCGCCGGCCCTGCCGGCGAATCGCGAGCAAGCTCGCTCCTACAGGTAAGGCATCACGCTGTACCGCCATCGGCCCACAAGGCCCCCGGCGTCCCACTCCGGCGGTTTCGTACCGCCACTGAATAACGCGCCGCCGACGCCCACCCGGCGCGGCGGTCACCGGCCCAGGCCGGCCCCCTTGCGTAGCGATTTGGAGGAATAAGCGATGGCCCAAGAGCCCATCCTGCAGAGTTTCATCGGCGGCCGCTGGATCGGCCAGCATGGCGCCCAGGCGCTGCGTAGCGCCCTCGACGGCCAACTGGTCGCGCGTACCCACGAAGACGCCCTGGACTTCGCCGAAGCCGTGGCCCACGCCCGCCAGCAGGGCCTGGCCGAGCTGATGGCGATGGACTTCCAGCAGCGCGCCCAGCGCCTGAAGGCCCTGGCCCTGTACCTGACCGAGCGCAAGGAGCAGCTCTACGAGATTTCCCGGCACACCGGCGCCACCCGCGCCGACAGCTGGATCGACATCGAGGGCGGCGCCGGCACCCTGTTCGCCTACGCCGGCGTCGGCGGCCGCGAGCTGCCCTCGGGCAACGTGGTCCATGAAGGTCCGGCCATCCCGCTGGGCAAGACCGGCAAGTTCGCCGGCAGCCACATCCTGGTGCCGCGCGGCGGCATCGCCGTGCACATCAACGCCTTCAACTTCCCGATCTGGGGCATGCTGGAGAAGTTCGCGCCGAGCTTCCTCGCCGGCATGCCGTGCATCGTCAAGCCAGCCACCGCCACCAGCTACGTGACCGAAGCCGCCGTGCGCCTGATGCACGAGTCCGGCCTGCTGCCGGCCGGCAGCCTGCAGCTGATCATCGGCGGCACCGGCGACCTGCTCGACCGCCTGCAGGGCCAGGACATCGTCACCTTCACCGGCTCGGCCGACACCGCCGCCAAGCTGCGGGTGAACCCCAACCTGATCCGCAACTCGGTGCCGTTCAACGCCGAGGCCGACTCGCTGAACTGCGCGATCCTGGCCCCGGACGTCACCCCGGACGACGAGGAATTCGACCTCTTCGTCAAGGAAGTGGCCCGCGAGATGACCGCCAAGGCCGGGCAGAAATGCACCGCCATCCGCCGCGCCATCGTCCCCGCCAAGCATATCGACGCCGTGGCCGAGCGCCTGCGCGAGCGCCTGGCCAAGGTCGTGGTCGGCGACCCGGCGGTGGAAGGCGTGAAGATGGGCGCCCTCGCCTCCCACGCCCAGCAGGCCGACGTCGCCGAGCGCGTGGAAGCCCTGCTGCAATCCAGCGACATGCTGTTCGGCGCGAAGGACGGCTTCGCCCCGCGTGGTGACGGCGTGAACGAAGGCGCCTTCTTCGCCCCGACCCTGCTGCGCAGCCGCGACCCGCACGCCGAAGGCGGCGCCCACGACATCGAGGCGTTCGGCCCGGTGAGCACCCTGATGGCCTACGACGACCTCGACGAAGCCATTGCCCTGGCCGCCCGCGGCAAGGGCAGCCTGGTGGCCAGCCTGATCACCCGCGACCCGCAGGTGGCTGCCAAGGTGGTCCCGGCGATGGGCGCGCTGCACGGCCGCCTGCACATCCTCGACCGCGAGTCGGCCGCCGAATCCACCGGCCACGGCTCACCGCTGCCGGTGCTCAAGCACGGCGGCCCGGGCCGCGCCGGCGGCGGCGAAGAGCTGGGCGGCGTGCGCGCGGTCAAGCACTACCTGCAGCGCACCGCGGTACAGGGCTCGCCGACCATGCTGATGGCGGTCACCGGCGAATACGTGCGCGGCGCCCAGGTCTACGAGACCGAAGTGCACCCGTTCCGCCGCTACTTCGACGAGCTGAAGATCGGCGAATCGCTGCTGACCCACCGCCGCACCGTCACCGAGGCCGACCTGGTCAACTTCGGCTGCCTGTCGGGCGACCACTTCTACATGCACTTCGACGAGCTGGCGGCGAAGGACTCGCAGTTCGGCAAGCGCATCGCCCACGGCTACTTCGTGCTCTCGGCGGCCGCCGGCCTGTTCGTCTCCCCCGGCGTCGGCCCGGTGCTGGCCAACTACGGCCTGGACACCCTGCGCTTCATCAACCCGGTGGGCATCGGCGACACCATCCAGGCCCGCCTGACCTGCAAGCGCAAGATCGACCAGGGCAAGAAGAGCCCCAAGGGCGAGCCACAAGGCGTGGTCGCCTGGGACGTGGAAGTCACCAACCAGCTCGGCGAGCTGGTGGCCAGCTACGACATCCTGACCCTGGTGCTCAAGCGCGCCTGATCCGCTTCAACTCCAGTGTCACCCTCGACCGGCCCCAGGGCCGGTCTTTTTTTGCCAGCCATGTTGCAACGACAGGAGATCGTTGAATCCAGACGTTTCCACCTCGCAGCCAGGAACCGTCCCAGAGCTTCCGCCTAGCCGCACCTGCTAGCGTCGGAGGCCTCATAACCGGAGTGTTCCCATGGCTGCATCGAACAAATGGAAGATGACCTCGGCGGCCTACTTCCTCGACTTTTTCACGATCCCCGCCCTCGTACTCATCGCGTTCTGCATCGGGCCTTTCCAGCCAGCCCAGATACTACTGGGGCTGCTTGCCTGGTCACTGGCGGAATACCTGACCCACCGTTTCCTGTTCCACTCCCTGTACCGCAAGGAACACTGGACCCATCACCTGGACGTGCTGGAATACATCGGCGTCTCCAGTTGCAAAACCAGCTCGGTGTACGCCGCGCTCCTGCTCCTGGCCTATGCCAGCGGCCTCACATCCACCTTCGCCGGCGTGGCTATCGGCTACTACCTCTACATCTCCCTGCACTATGTGATGCACCGTCCACGACACTGGGCGTATCGTTTCATTCCCGGCCTGGTAGCGAACCATGACCTGCACCATCGCAAGGGAATCGAGAAGAACTTCGGGGTCTCTTCCCCGCTCTGGGACCTTCTGCTCGGCACCTATGTTTCCCAGGTTCCGGACAAGAACTGAACATCCCTACCCCGCCTCACCTCGCACACGTCTTCGGCTCCGCTAGCTTCAGCGGTTCCTTGATCGGGTAGTCGGGATTGCCGTAGGTGAGGCAGGAGGTCGTGACCTTGATCTGGTCGCAGGGCAGGAAGTGCACCGTGATGCCGCAGGTTTCCTGGCCTCGGTAGTCGGGCACTGGGACGAGTTGGCTGTGTTGGCGTTTTTGGGATTCCATTTTGTCCAACCATGCGTAGTACTTTTCTCGATCGGCAAATCCTGGAAATCCTTTCGAGCCTCCGACCCCCGTCTCCCAATCCACCCTAACAGTCAGTCCCGGCTTCCATTGCGCAGGCACGGCAAAGCAACAAGCCCCCCCCCCACCCTGATAGGGACCAATGATGTCCACCGCGCTCCGGCCGTTCACGCCAAACCGGTTGATGGCCCAGTGGGTATGGTTGATGCCATCGATGGTGCCGCTGCCGGCCTGGGCTGATAGCGGTGCGGCGGCGCAGCCAGCGGCGGTCACGGTGGCGATGAACAGCAAGGAACGACGAAGCGCGGGCATGGCACTGGCTCTCGATGGATGAAGGGTGTGTTCAGACCTAGGCATCGATCTGCTCCTGGGCCTGGGCGAGGAAGGCTTCCCAGCGCGCGTCGATGGCCTGCTGCGCCTGTTGCAGGCGCAGGGCGTTGATGGCGGTGCGTTGCTGGGCCACCCGTTCACCGACATGGGTGGTGGGCGCCTGCAGTTCGGCGGCGTTGGCCAGCATGGGCAGCGGCATGCCATTGCGCAGGTCGATGATGTCGAACTGCGACAGGGCGCCAGCCATGGCCAGCTTGCCGGCCCAGCCCTGCTGCTTTCTGACCAGTGCCACGCCACCGACGATCAACGCCGCGCCGACGATGCCGCCGGCCACGCTGAGCAGCGACAGCTCCTTGTTGCTCTCACTGCCGAAATACACCATGCGCTCGCGGAAATAGCTGTTCCACGGTTCGCGGGTGCCCTTGAGCGCCCAGTGCAGGAACCAGGCGCGCGAATCGTGTACCTGGTCATCGAACAGGGCGCGGACCAGGCCGCTGGGCTGCTCGGCGTTGAGGCTCTCGTCGACCTCGCCGCGCTCGGTTTCGCTGAGGAAGTTCTGCTTGCCCCGGGGCGGCGGGAACAGCAGGCGCACGCGCTCCTGGCCCAGCGTTTTCATGTGCTGGTATTCCACGCGCTCGTCGTCGCCGTTGATCAGGTACACCGCCTGCATCGGAACGCTGTGCAGCACCCACTCCGTCCAACTGCTGGGCTCGCGGCGCACATTGCGGTAGTCGTCGCCGAATTCCCGGGCGGCTTCGCGCAGCTGGGTCTGGTCCATTTCCGGATCGAAGTCGTGGACGCCCGGCTCCTGCGGCGGAGCCTCTTCACTGCGCTGGATGCGGGCTTCGGCCTCGGCGGTGCGGCGCCGCTCTTCTACCTGCTGCTGATCCTCGTCGCGCCTGGCCTTGGAGGCATCGCGAATGGCCTTGGCGCTGTCGCGGTCCGGGGCTTCCTTGTAGAAGGCGCACTGTTTCAGGGTATCGAAGGCGTAGCGGTCGATGCGCCAGGCGGTGATCCAGCCCATCTGGTCGCGCAGCACTTCTTCCAGCGGCGCGCTGCCTTCGACGGGGGTGTAACGGTGAACTTGGTCGGAGGGTAGTGGCTGGGAGGCGTTAGAAAGGCCGAGAGTAAGTTCGCGCCAGGCGTTGAAGCGGGAGACAAGTCCTGGATCAGCAGCAAAACCCATTAGCACACTGTCTTCCATCCCTCGCCAACGCTCTTGCTGTAGCTCTTTTGGCAAGACTGCTATCGGTACCTTAAAAGGAGCACCGTAGACGAAGGCATCGGCGTACATGTCATTAAGCGCAATCTGCGAGAGCAGAAACACATCTCTCAAGGATTCATCTGGGCTAATCGCTTTCCCTTGTACTCCTGGCGTATACCCACCGCCCTGATCCGAGTGCATACCCGGATACACCACCTCCACACAATTACGCGGATACTGGCCATCGCTGCGGCGAATGGAATCCAGCGGGAAGCACAGCCGCTGCTCATGCGCCGCGACGATGTGCAGGCAACGCTTGATCAATTCCGGATGGGTGTCCTCACTGCTCAGTTCCTGGGTGCCGCTGGCCCAGCTCATATGCCCATCGAACTGCGGTACGGCATGGGCCACGCCCACCGACGCCACGGTATCGAGCAGGCCGAGATACTCGATGCTCACCGGCAACTTGAAGTCGCCCACGGCGAGGTAAGGTTCGAGGGTCTGTCCCGGCTCGGGCTGCACCAGCAACTCGGTCAACCACTTGACGAAGGCCCGCGCCGCCGCCGCGCCACGGGAGAAGCCGTAGACATAGAGCTTCAGACCCATGAGCTTGGGATGCCCCGGCGAGGGCTGCTCCAGGGCCAGACGCAACGGCCCGCCGAGCAACCTCAACTGGCGCTCGAACTCGCGACGACGGTTGGCGGCGCCGCCCACATCCACCAGCGTGCCCATGGCCTTGACCGCCTCGCCCACCCGGGTGAGCTTGCCTTGCTGGAGGGAGCGCTTCAGGGCATCGATGATCATCATCAGCCCCCAGTTGATGCGTTCCTCGCCATAGCGCGCCATCGCCAACCCGGGGGTGCTGTAGTCCAGGTCACCCACCTCGGGAAACGGTGTGCCAACACCCGGCATGTAGTACTTGTAGTACTCGCCGGTGCCCACACCATCCGCATCCAGCAAGCTGTCGGCGCCCTTGCTGAGGGTGGTGCCACCGGCGTAGCCAGCTCCGATGCTGGCGCGGAACAGCCGGGCGATGTTGGTGGGGTGCGGGGTGTCTGAGCGGAACAAGTCGTCGTTCAGGTTGTTGCCGGTGCCGTCGAAGAACAGGCTGATGCGCAAGGTCTTGCAGCAAGGCGGCACAACGCGGCGCCCGGCGGCCAGGCACAGGCTGTTGTGGTAAGCGGTTTCCAGATCACGCTGGCACTCCAGGTTGAGGGCCACTAAGTGCGGCTGTTTCGGCAAGCGCCCTTTCACTGGGAACTGTGACGGCAGGGAAACCTTCGCCAGGGACTTCACTTCGGACATGAGGAGGGCTCCGGCAGTTTCAGGGCATCTTTGATCGGGTAGTTGGGGTTGCTGTAGGTCAAGCAGGAGGTGGTGACCTTGAGTTGATCACAAGGCAGGAAATGCACCGTGATGCCACAGGTTTCCTGGCCGGTGTATTCCGGGACTAGGACGACTTTGCTGTGCTGACGCTTCTGGGAACTCACTCTCTTTGCCCATTCCTTGTACTTGGCCCAGTCTTCAAACCCTGGAAAATCGTCTGAGTACGCAGTACCAGTCTCCCAATCCACCCGCACCGTCATCCCCGGCTTCCATTGCGCCGGCACGGAGAAGCAACAAGCTCCGCCACCGCCCTGATAGGGCCCGATGATGTCCACGGCGTTCTGGCCATTCACGCTGAAGCGGTTGATGGCCCAGTGGGTGTGGTTGATGGCATCGATGCTGCCGCTGCCGGCCTGGGCGGGTACCGGCGCGGTCGCGCAGCCGGTGGCGGCCAGACCGGACAGCGCGATGAAGAAACTTCTGTATCGGCTGGCATCGAGGAAAGTGCGGAGTAAGTCGAACATGGCGTTGGGCTCCAAGCGCTCGAGGGAGTGAACGCCAGCGGTTCCGCCACGACATCCTCCCGGCGTCCTGGCACGCACCGAATACCCCGGAGCGAAGACCCACTGGGTTCAAGGAAGGGATGGTTGCAACTCCTGACTGGCGTTGCCTCCGGAACCGTTCCGAGCATTCCGTACGAAGCGTCGGTCTTTCCAGCTCGACCAGAAGCCCCTTCCGCGTCTTTGCGCATTTCTGATATCGCCGCCACCCCGCCCCTTCGTACCTTCTCCCCTGCCCGCCGCGCCTGACGCTCGGGCGCGTGCAGTTCCCATACAACAACAAGAAGGGTTCGCTCCATGTCTTCACGCATCGCTCTGCCGGCCCTGGCCGGTCCTTTCCCTTGCCCGTCGCCTTCCGGCGTTCGCGGCTGACTGCCCTCCGACTCCTCCCACTGACTGGCAAGGGACTCTCACCATGCTCAAACAAGGCGTACTTCGCTGGCCCCAGATCGCCGGGCTCGGCATTTCACTGGTCATCGCCGGGCAATTCTCCGGCTGGAACTACGGGCTGGCCGGCAACGGCTGGGCCAACATGCTCGTCGCCACCCTGCTGATGGCCGTGCTCTGTGGCGGCCTGGCGCTGTGCATCACCGAACTGTCCACCGCGCGGCCGCACGCCGGCGGCGTGTTCGCCTACGCACAGCTGGCCTTCGGACCCTTCGTCGGCTACCTGGTCGGCGCCGCCTGCGCGCTGGCGCTGACCATCGGCACCGGCGCCGCCGCCAACTTCCTCGCCGCCTACATGGAGTCGGTGTTCGGCTTCGGCGGCTGGCCGGTGCGCATCGGCCTGTTCGTGCTGATCATCGGCATCCACATCATCGGTGTCGGCGAAGCCCTGGGCCTGACCCTGCTGGCCGGCGCCGTGGCCGCCATCGCCCTGCTCGCCTTCGGCGGCGCCATGCTGCCGCACGTGCAACTGGCCAACCTGGTGCCCAGCGGCACATTCGCCGACGGCGTGAGCCTGGCCGGGGTGTTCGCCTGCGTGCCCTTCGCCATCTGGATGTTCATCTGCCTGGAGCAGGTAAGCTCCGCCGCCGAAGAGGCCGCCGACCCCGGCCGGCACATGCCGCGCGGCATCCTCGGGGCGGTCGGCACCCTGCTGCTGACCGCGCTGATCGTGGTGATCGCCGCCCCCGGCGCCGCCGGCGTGGAGACCGTCGGCAACGCCGGCGACCCGCTGTACGCCGCCATGACCCACGGCGGGCTCTACGGCGAGCACGACTGGCTGCCGCTGCTGGTCGGCTGCGGCGCGGTCTGCGGCCTGCTGGCGACCTTCTTCTCGGTGGTGTTCTCGGCCTCGCGGCAGCTCTTCGCCCTGGCCCGCGACGGCTACTTCCCGGCGGCGCTGGCGCAGACCAACCGGCGCGGCTCGCCCTACGTGGCCCTGCTGGTGCTGACCGTGATCGGCCTGCCGCTGACCCTGGTGCCGCCGGAGAAGCTGCTGCTGTGCATCGTCCTGCTGCTGGGCAGTTGCCACCTGGTGCTGTTCGCCGCCTACCTGCGCCTGCGCCGCAGCCAGGCGCAGATGGCCCGCCCGTTCCGCCTCCGCGGCGGCCCGCTGGTGGCGAGCCTGGGCATGCTGCTGACCCTCGTGGTGATCGCCGCCTGCTTCCAGCTGGAAGTGGCCATGCTCAGCGCCCTGGCCCTGGTGGTGGTGGCGCTGGTGCTCAACTACCTGCTGCGCGCCGCTCGCGCCGGCAAACCCCTGGAGACTCCCGAACATGTCTGATCCGACCCTGCTGCAACGCCGCTTCCAGGTGCTGGGCGACGCCTCGCCGCTGTTCTACGACGAGCCCCTGGAACTGGTGAAGGGCGAAGGCGTGTGGCTCACCGACGCCGCCGGCAAGCGCTACCTGGACTGCTACAACAACGTGCCCTGCGTCGGCCACTGCCACCCCAAGGTGGTGGCGGCCATGGCCGAGCAGGCGGCGACCCTGAACATCCACACCCGCTACCTCAACGAGCGCGTGGTGCGCTACGCCGAGAACCTCACCGCGACCTTCGCCGAGCCGCTGGACGCGCTGATGTTCACCTGCACCGGCAGCGAGGCCAACGAACTGGCCCTGCGCATGGCGCGCTTCGTCACCGGCAACAGCGGGGTGATCGTCAGCGACTACAACTACCATGGCAACACCACCGGCCTGGCCGCGGTGACCACCGCCCTGCCCAGCTCCGAGCCGTTCTCGCCCCACGCCCGCGCGGTGCCGATCCCCTGCCTGTACCAGGCCGACGGCAGCCCCGAGGCGGTTGCCGAGCGCTACGTGGCCAAGGTCGCCGAGGCCATCGCCTCGCTGCAGGCGGCAGGCGTCGGCCTGTCGGCCATGCTGATCGACACCCTGTTCGCCAACGAGGGCATTCCGCGCCTGCCGGCCGGCTACCTGGAGCGCGTGGCCAGGCTGGTGCGCGACGCCGGCGGCCTGCTGATCGTCGACGAAGTGCAGTCCGGCTTCGCCCGCACCGGCGAGCACATGTGGGGCCACCAGGCGCACCCGCTGGTGCCGGACATCGTCACCCTCGGCAAGCCCATGGGCAACGGCTTCCCCCTGGCCGGGGTGGTCGCGGCCCGCGAGCGGGTCGAGGCCTTCGGCCGCAGCAACATGTACTTCAACACCTTCGGCGGCTCGCCGGTGGCCGCCGCGGTCGGCCAGGCGGTGCTCGACGTGATCGCCGAGGAAGGCCTGCAGGGCAACGCGCTGCGCCAGGGCGCCCGGCTCGACGCCGAGCTGCGGCGCCTGGCCGAGCGCCACCCGATCATCGGCGACGTGCGCGGCAAGGGCCTGTTCTTCGCCGTGGAGCTGGTGCGCGACCACGCCAGCCGCGAGCCGGCCGGCGCCGAGGCGCGGCGCATCGTCAACCAGATGCGCCAGCGCGGCGTGCTGATCAGCAAGATCGGCGGCGCCGACAACATCCTCAAGATCCGCCCGCCGCTGCCCTTCCAGGCCGAACACGGCGAGCTGTTCATCCATACCCTGGACCAGGTCCTGAGCGAACTCTGAGGCGGCCCCATGAACGACTTCTCCCAGCTCGAACACGACCAGCAGGTGGCGCACCTGCGCGACCTGGCGCTGGACGCCCTGCAACTCTGGGACGGCGACTTCGTCGGCCTGGACCTGATCAAGTACCGCGAGAACGCGGTGTTCTGCGCCACCCGCGCCGACGGTACGCGCAGCGCCCTGCGGGTGCACCGCGACGGCTACCACAGCGAAGCGGCGCTGCGCTCGGAGCTGACCTGGATGGAACAGCTGGCCGCCGGCGGCATCGGCGTGCCGAGCATCATCCGCACCCGCGACGGCCAGCACCTGGCCGAGGTGCGCAGCGCGGCCCTGAGCGAGCCGCGCTACGTCGACATGCTCGGCTGGCTCGCCGGCAGCACCCTGGGCTCGGCCGAGCACGGCCTGCAGGCCGAGGGCGACATCGAGGCGCTGTTCCACCAGGCCGGCGCGGTGGCCGCGCGCATCCACCTGCGTTCGGCGCAGTGGCGCCAGCCCAACGAGTTCACCCGCCACGCCTGGGACGAGGAAGGCCTGCTCGGCGCCAAGCCGTTCTGGGGCCGCTTCTGGGAGCTGGACCTGCTCAGCGCCGAGCAGCGCGGGCTGCTCCAGCTGGCCCGCGAGGAGGCGCGCCTGGACCTGCGCCGCTACGGCCGCCACCTGGACAACTTCGGCATGATCCACGCCGACCTGGTGCCGGAGAACCTGCTGCTGGACGGCGGCGAGCTGCAGTTGATCGACTTCGACGACGCCGGCTTCGGCTGGCACATGTTCGAGTTGGCCACCGCGTTGTACTTCTGCCTGGACGACCCGCGCCTGGCGCAGATCGAGGCGGCGCTGCTGGCCGGCTACGACTCGGTGAAGCCGCTGTCCGCCGCCGACCGCGCCAGCCTGCCGCTGTTCCTCGCCCTGCGCGGCACCACCTACCTGGGCTGGGTCCATACCCGGCGCAACAGCCAGACCGCGCGGGACCTGGCGCCGATGCTGATCGAACGCGCCTGCCTGCTCGCGCGGGACTACCTGGCGCGGCGC
>NZ_JARJLT010000267.1 GCF_029335315.1 Pseudomonas citronellolis | reverse complement strand
GCGCGGAAAAGTCCGAGAGCAGGGCGCAGTGGCTGTGCGTTGAAAGGCACTGGGTCCCCGCGTTCGCGGGGATGACACCTGGGGCGCCTACGTTTGATCCGTCATTCCCGCGAACGCGGGAACCCAGCGACTCAGTTGAACGCAACCTCCCGGGTGGCGTCGCTTCGCTCAGTTCAGTTCTACCCTTTCTCCTTTCGCGTTCATCCCGGCGACTCCGCCCTTCCTCGCCTCGCCCTTTCTGTAAATCGTCTGAAATATTTCGTAATAGCTTCTGTCACATTCCTTGCTCATTCCTGCCGCTTTTCATCTGACTGTCACATTGCTTTCATAGAGTCTGCTCGCGCTCGCCGGTGCGGCGCGGAATTCCGGTCAGTCGGCCTTTCCCAAGGAGCAAGGCATGAAACTCAAGCGTTTGATGGCGGCGCTCACCTTCGCCGCCGCTGGTGTGGGCGCGGCAAGCGCTTTCGCTGCCATCGACCCGGCCTTGCCGGAATACCAGAAGACCAGTGGCGTCTCGGGTAACCTCTCCAGCGTCGGTTCGGACACCCTGGCCAACCTCATGACCCTGTGGGCCGAGGAGTACAAGCGCCTCTACCCCAGCGTGAACGTGCAGATCCAGGCCGCCGGTTCCTCCACCGCGCCGCCGGCGCTGACCGAAGGCACCGCCAACCTGGGCCCGATGAGTCGCAAGATGAAGGACGTCGAGCTGCAGGCCTTCGAGCAGAAGTACGGCTACAAGCCGACCGCCGTGCCGGTCGCCGTCGACGCCCTGGTGGTCTTCGTGCACAAGGACAACCCCATCAAGGGCCTGACCATGCAGCAGGTCGACGCCATCTTCTCCGCCACCCGCCTGTGCGGCGCCAAGCAGGACGTGAAGACCTGGGGCGATCTGGGCCTGGACGGTGACTGGACCAACAAGCAGGTGCAGCTGTTCGGCCGCAACTCGGTGTCCGGCACCTACGGCTATTTCAAGGAGCAGGCCCTGTGCAAGGGTGACTTCAAGCCCAACGTCAACGAACAGCCGGGCTCGGCTTCGGTGGTGCAGTCCATCAGCCAGTCGCTCAACGGCATCGGCTACTCCGGCATCGGCTACAAGACCGCCAGCGTGAAGACCGTGCCCCTGGCCAAGAAGGAAGGTGGCCCCTTCATCGAGGACAACGAGCAGAACGCGCTGAACGGTACCTACCCGCTGGCGCGCTTCCTCTTCGTCTACGTGAACAAGGCCCCGAACAAGCCGCTGGACCCGCTGGAAGCCCAGTTCCTGAAGATGGTGCTGTCCAAGACCGGCCAGGAAGTGGTGGTCAAGGATGGCTACATCCCGGTGCCGGCCAAGGTCGCCGAGAAGGCGATCAAGGACCTGGGACTCTAAGCGCGACGGATTTTGTCAGCCGCTAGCAGGCTGAGCGCAAAGTGATCGAGCTCGTTGGCAGGCGACTGCCGACGGGCTTCGTTTCGTCATCATCGTGTCATGTTTCTGTCATAGACTGCCGCTGGCGTATCGCCCCATGAACGACCTGGCTACCTCATCGATGAGCAACACATCCCCCGAGCGGATCGACTTCAACACGCCGGCCCTGCGCCGCAAGCGCCGCCTGCGCGCCTTCAAGGACCGCCTGACCCGCTGGTACGTGCTGATCGGTGGCCTGTCGGTGCTGATGGCCATTACCCTGATCTTCTTCTACCTCGCCTACGTGGTGCTGCCGCTGTTCCGCGGCGCCGAGCTGGACGCCCGCGAGCCCCTGGCGCCGGCCTGGCTGAAGGAGGTGCAGGCACCGCTGCTGCTGAGCATCGAGGAGCAGAACCAGGTGGCGATGCGCGTCGCCGCCGACGGTCAGGTGTTGTTCTTCGACCTGGATAGCGGCGCCGAACTGAGCCGCCAGGCGCTCAAGCTGCCGCAGGGCGTACGCGTGGTCTCCCTCGCCGAAGATCAGCCCGGCCACCCCCTGGTCGCGCTGGGCCTGTCCAACGGCCAGGTGCTGGTGTTCAAGCACAG
Source organism: Pseudomonas citronellolis (assembly GCF_029335315.1). GTDB lineage: Bacteria > Pseudomonadota > Gammaproteobacteria > Pseudomonadales > Pseudomonadaceae > Pseudomonas > Pseudomonas citronellolis_A. Next base: position 37,456 of record NZ_JARJLT010000267.1, on the reverse strand, counting down.
CTACCAGGTCAGCTACCCGAACAACCGTCGGAGCATCACGCCGCAGGTCGAATACCCCTATGGCGAGGCGCCGGTCACTCTCGACCAGCAGGGCCGCGCCCTGGAGCACGTGGCCCTGGCCTCCGGCGACGACAGCCTGCTGCTGGCCGCCTCGGCGGGCAGCCAGATGATGCTGCTGAGCCTGAGCAGCCAGGAGAACATGCTCACCGGCGAGACCACCCTCGAGCAGGAACGCGTGGACCTGCCGCAGATCGCCGACCCGGTGAAGGCGATCTACATGGACCCGCGCAAGCAGTGGCTGTATGTCATCAACGGCCGCGCCCAGGCCGATGTCTTCGACCTGCGCACGCACCAGCTCAACGGCCGCTACAAGCTGCTCGACCACGCCAACCGCGAAGTCACCGCCAGCGCCCAGCTGCTGGGCGGCATCTCGCTGATGGTCGGCAACTCCGACGGTGGCATCAGCCAGTGGTTCATGGCCCGCGATACCGACGGCGAGCCGCACTTGGCGCATGTCCGCGACTTCCACCTGGGCGACAAGCCGATCACCGCCATCATCCCGGAGCAGCGCCGCAAGGGCTTCATCGCCCTGGACAGTTCCGGCGAGCTCGGCGTGTTCCACAGCACCGCGCACCGGACCCTGCTCAAGCAACAGGTCGCCGCGGCGTCCGGCAGCCTGGCGCTGTCGCCGCGCGCCAACCGCATCCTGCTGGAGGAGGGCGGCAAGCTGCACAGCCTCGACCTCGACAATCCGCACCCGGAGATTTCCTGGAGCGCGCTGTGGAGCAAGGTCTGGTACGAGAGCTATGACAAGCCGCAGTACGTCTGGCAATCCACTGCCGCGACCACCGACTTCGAACCCAAGCTGAGCCTCGCGCCGCTGACCTTCGGCACCCTCAAGGCGGCCTTCTACGCGATGATCCTGGCCGCCCCGCTGGCCATCGCCGCCGCCGTCTATACCGCGTACTTCATGGCGCCGGCGATGCGCCGCAAGGTGAAGCCGGTGATCGAGCTGATGGAAGCCTTGCCGACGGTGATCCTCGGCTTCTTCGCCGGCCTGTTCCTCGCGCCTTATGTCGAAGGCCACCTGCCGGGCATCTTCAGCCTGCTGCTGCTCACCCCACTGGGCATCCTGCTCGCCGGCCTGCTCTGGAGCCGGCTGCCCGCGCGCCTGCGCCTGGCCCTGCCGGACGGCTGGGAGGCGGCGATCCTGATCCCCGTGGTGCTGGCCGTCGGCGCCTTCGCCCTGTGGCTGAGCCCGCACCTGGAAACCGCCTTCTTCGGTGGCGACATGCGCCAGTGGCTGAGCCACGACCTGGGCATCACCTACGACCAGCGCAACGCCCTGATCGTCGGCCTGGCCATGGGCTTCGCGGTGATCCCGAACATCTTCTCCATCGCCGAAGACGCGATCTTCAGCGTGCCCCGAAGCCTCACCTACGGCTCCCTGGCCCTCGGCGCCACGCCCTGGCAGACCCTCACGCGGGTGGTGATCCTCACCGCCAGCCCGGGCATCTTCTCGGCGCTGATGATCGGCATGGGCCGCGCCGTGGGTGAAACCATGATCGTGCTGATGGCCACCGGCAATACCCCGATCATGGACCTGAACATCTTCCAGGGCATGCGTACCCTCGCCGCCAACGTGGCGGTGGAAATGCCCGAATCGGAGGTGGGCGGCACTCACTACCGCGTGCTGTTCCTCTCGGCGCTGGTACTGCTGACCTTCACCTTCGTGATGAACACCCTGGCCGAGCTGATCCGTCAGCGGCTGCGGAAGAAATACGCGTCGCTCTGAGCGGCGCCTGACGAGGTCGTACTTCGTGAAACAGAAACAGGATACGGTGAAAGCCTGGTTCGCCAGCGGTTCTCCCTGGGTGTGGATGAACGCCGGCGCGGTTTCCATCGCGGTGATCATGACCATCGGCCTGCTGGCCGTCATCGCCGTGCGCGGCCTCGGCCACTTCTGGCCGGCCGACGTGCTGCAGGCCAGCTACAGCGTGCCGGGCGAAGCGGCGAAGACGCTGATCGGCGAGGAAGTGCAGGTCGAGCAGGTGCCCCGCGAGCGGCTGCGCGGCGCCGGCCTGCCGGTGCCTGCAGAGGGGCCCGAGATGATGACCCGCGAGCTGCTCAAGCTGGGCAACCGCGACCTGTACGGCAGCGATTTCTCCTGGGTGATCGGCGACTGGCTGACCGAGCGCAGCTGGCCGCGGGAACTGCTGACCCTGGAGCGCCGCGAGTGGGGCAACTTCTATGGCTACCTGCTGAGCGTCAAGGAAGCCGGCAAGGTGGTGGCCGAAGGCGCCGCCGCCATGCCCGAGCTGCAGCAGCGCCTGCAGCGGGTCAACGGCCTCTACGCGCAGCTCAGCGGCCTGGAGAAATCCGATATCGGCGGCATCAACCATTCGCTCGAACGCCTGCGCCTGAAGGAGCGCAGGCTGCAGCTGGACGGCAAGCTGGACGCCGCCGCCCAGGCCGACCTCGCCGCCGCGCGCGCCGAACTGCAGGGCCGCTACCAGGAATACGAAGGCCGGCTCGCCGAGCTGCGCCAGCAGTTCAACCGCGACAGCGTGGTGATGCGCGATGCCAGCGGCCGCGAGACCGAGATCAGCGTCGGCAAGCTGGTCCACGCCTACCAGCCCAACGCCATGGGCGTCGGCGCCAAGCTGAAGTTCTACTTCCAGAAGCTCTGGGAATTCCTCAGCGACGACCCGCGCGAGGCCAACACCGAGGGCGGCATCTTCCCGGCGATCTTCGGCACGGTGATGATGACCCTGGTGATGGCGGTGATCGTCACCCCGTTCGGCGTGATCGCCGCCGTCTACCTGCGCGAGTACGCGCGCCAGGGGCTGCTGACGCGGGTGATCCGCATCGCCGTGAACAACCTCGCCGGGGTCCCGGCCATCGTCTACGGGGTGTTCGGCCTGGGCTTCTTCGTCTACGTGCTGGGCGGCTCGATCGACCGCGTGTTCTTCCCCGAAGCGCTGCCGGCGCCGACCTTCGGCACCCCGGGGCTGTTCTGGGCCTCGCTGACCCTGGCGATCCTCGCCGTGCCGGTGGTGATCGTGGCCACCGAGGAAGGCCTGTCGCGCATTCCGCGCTCGATCCGCGAGGGCTCGCTGGCCCTGGGGGCGACCAAGGCCGAGACGCTGTGGAAGATCGTCCTGCCGATGGCCAGCCCGGCGATGATGACCGGCCTGATCCTCGCCGTGGCCCGCGCCGCCGGCGAAGTGGCGCCGCTGATGCTGGTGGGCGTGGTCAAGCTGGCGCCGACGCTGCCGGTGAACGGCAACTTCCCCTATGTGCACCTGGACCAGAAGATCATGCACCTGGGCTTCCACATCTACGACGTCGGCTTCCAGAGCCCCAACGTCGAAGCCGCGCGGCCGTTGGTGTACGCCACCGCGCTGCTGCTGGTGCTGGTGATCGCCCTGCTGAACTTCTCCGCCATCGCCATCCGCAATCGCCTGCGCGAGAAGTACAAGGCGCTGGAAAACTGATTCCGCGGCCGGCGCCCGCGCGGCGCCGGCCCGAGCCTCCAACGGGAGACCCGAGATGCAACAAGAACCCCATCGCCACGGCATCGACCTCGCCGCCCTCGGCCGGCCGATCCGCGAAGGCCTGCGCCTGGACAAGGAAAGCGTGGCCCTGGATGTGCCCGGCCTGAACCTGTTCTACGGGCAGAAGCAGGCGCTGTTCGACATCGCCATGCAGATTCCCAAGCAGCGCGTGACCGCCTTCATCGGTCCGTCCGGCTGCGGCAAGTCGACCCTGCTGCGCTGCTTCAACCGCATGAACGACCTGGTCGAGGATTGCCGCGTGGAAGGCGAGATCCGCCTCGACGGCCACGACATCTTCGCCCGTGGCGTGGACGTGGCCGAACTGCGCCGGCGTGTCGGCATGGTGTTCCAGAAGCCCAACCCGTTCCCCAAGACCATCTACGAGAACGTGGTCTACGGCCTGCGCCTGCAAGGCGTGAACAAGAAACGCACCCTCGACGAGGCGGTGGAATGGGCGCTCAAGGGCGCCGCGCTCTGGGAGGAGGTGAAGGACCGTCTGCACGAGTCGGCCCTGGGCCTCTCCGGCGGCCAGCAGCAGCGCTTGGTGATCGCCCGGACCATCGCGGTGGAGCCGGAAGTGCTGCTGCTCGACGAACCCTGCTCGGCGCTCGACCCGATTTCCACGCTGAAGATCGAGGAACTGATCTACGAACTGAAATCCAAGTTCACCATCGTGATAGTCACCCACAACATGCAGCAGGCCGCGCGGGTCTCCGATTACACGGCGTTCATGTACATGGGCAAGCTGATCGAGTTCGGCGACACCGACACGCTCTTCACCAACCCGGCGAAGAAGCAGACCGAGGACTACATCACCGGGCGCTACGGCTAGCGGCGTCCGGCGCCGCGAAGCGGCGGTCGCATCATCAAATTGCAACCTTTGGCGCTTAGCCTGCAGCTTTCGCGGAGCGAAACCACATCATGATCAACAAAGAAAGTCTGAGCCATCACATCTCCCAGCAGTTCAACGCCGAGCTGGAGGACGTGCGCAGCCACCTCCTGGCCATGGGCGGGCTGGTGGAAAAGCAGGTCAACGACGCGGTGACCGCGCTGATCGACGCCGATTCCGGCCTCGCCCAGCAGGTGCGCGAGATCGACGACCAGATCAACCAGATGGAGCGCAACATCGACGAGGAATGCCTGCGCATCCTCGCTCGCCGCCAGCCGGCCGCTTCCGACCTGCGCCTGATCATCAGCATCTCCAAATCGGTGATCGACCTCGAGCGCATCGGCGACGAAGCCTCGAAGATCGCCCGCCGCGCCATCCAGCTGTGCGAGGAAGGCGAGTCGCCGCGCGGTTACGTCGAGGTCCGTCATATCGGCGGCCAGGTGCGCAAGATGGTGCAGGAGGCGCTGGACGCCTTCGCCCGCTTCGACGCCGACCTGGCGCTGTCGGTGGCGCAGTACGACAAGACCGTCGACCGCGAATACAAGACCGCCCTGCGCGAGCTGGTGACCTACATGATGGAAGATCCGCGGGCGATCTCCCGCGTGCTCAACGTCATCTGGGTGCTGCGCTCGCTGGAACGCATCGGCGACCACGCGCGCAACATCGCCGAACTGGTGATCTACCTGGTGCGTGGCACCGACGTTCGCCACATCGGTCTGACCCGCATGAAAGAAGAAGTGCAGGGCAAGTCCGACAGCTGAGCCGCACCGGCTGTAGGGCGCATGACGCCCCAGGCGCTATCCGCCGCTGGCTCCCGCACCAGGGCTGCGGCGGATAACCGCGAACGGTTATTCGCCCTACGGCAGCACAAGTCCTCTTCGTAGGATGGGGTGAGCGCCTGCCTTGCCGACTGAGCCGAGGTGCTCTTTGTAGGCGCGAGCCGGGTCTGTCGCTCAGAAATTCAGCCTCAGCATTTGCGCCAGCTGTCGGCCCGCGGGGTCGCGGGCGTGGCTGTTGTCTTTCAGCGCCTGCTGCAGGCAGTGGACGAAATGCCTGGAGGTCGCGTCCAGCCCCTGGTCACGCAGGCGGATGATGCTGATGTCCCCATCCGCCAATGGCTCTTCCAGCGCCAGGGCCCGTGCGCCGCTACGCAGCGGTTCGCAGAGCGTCATCGGCTGCGGTGCGTAGCCGAGCAGGCCGGTGTCGACGATCAGGCTGCTCAGCATGCCCGCGGAATGGGCGCAGACGATGCGCTCGCGAGCGATCTGCAGGCCGTGTTGGCCGAACAGCTCGTGGGTGGTTTCGGCATAGCGGTCGGTGGTGAAGTTCATCGTCCAGTCGACCTCCAGCAACTGCCTGAGTGAGCGCGCCCCGGCCAACGGATGGCCGTTGCGGGCCACCACCTGCATGCGGTAGTACGCCAGCGGCTGATGCACGAACTCCGCGCCCGGGAGAATGCACGTCGGGCTCAGGGCGAACTGCATGCGCCCCGTGCGCAGCAGCGGCAGGATCACCGCCTGCAGTCCCTCGTACAGTTCCAGATGGACCTGCGGCATGTCCCTGCGGAAGGCCTGCAGGGCGTTGCCCAGCAAGGTCTGGCCGAACCATGGGGTAACGCCTACGCACAGCGTTGCCGCGCCTTCGCCGCGCAGGGCGGCCAGTTCCTGGCGGGCGCTGTCCAGCTGGGTGGCGACCTGCCGGGCGCGGGGCAGCAGCACCTGGCCGGCGGTGGTCAGCCGGGCGCCGCCGGCGTGGCGCATCAGCAGCGGCAGTCCCTGTTCCTCTTCCAGTTCGCGCAGGGCGCGGGTCACCGCGGCCTGGCTGAGGCCCAGGCCACGGGCCGCGGCGCGGATGCCGCCGCCGTCGGCCACGGCTATCAACGCGTGCAACTGATGCAGTTTCAACGCTCGCCTCCCCTCCGAATACTGGAGGTCGTCACGACAACATTTTTTTGGCTTATGCGCATGCGGCGCCGTCGCTAAGGTACTCCTCACCCAAGGTGCCGGCCGGTCACGGGTGTCGATCCAGTCCAATCCCACAAGAAAAACAGGAGCAAGTCGATGAACAGAGCCTGCATCGCGCCGGGCATAGCCGCCATCGTCCCGGAAATGGTCGAACTGCGCCGGGCCATCCACGCCGAACCCGAGTTGGGTTTCGAAGAGTTCTCCACCCGCGAGCGGGTCATCGAACGGCTGTGCGCCTGGGGCTACGAGATCGCCGAGATGGCCGGCACCGGGGTGATAGCCACGCTGCGCAGCGGCCCCGGCCCGGTGCTGGGCCTGCGTGCCGAGCTGGATGCGCTGCCGATCCACGAGCGCAGCGGGCAACCCTGGAGCAGCCGGGTGCCCGGCAAGATGCACGCCTGCGGGCACGACGGGCATACCGCCATGCTTCTGGCCGCGGCCTGCGAGCTGGCCCGTGAGCGCAGCTGGCGCGGCACCCTGCACCTGTTCTTCCAGCCCGCCGAGGAAGGCCATGGCGGCTCCGGGGCCAAGCGCATGCTCGAAGAGGGCCTGCTGGAGCGCTTCCCCTGTGACGCCCTGTTCGCCATGCATAACCTGCCGGGCCTGGCCGAAGGCCGCTTCATGGTCATGCCGGGGCCGTGCATGGCCTCGGCCGACGACGTGACCATTCTCATTCACGGCCGCGGCGGCCACGGCGCCATGCCCGAGCAGACGGTTGACCCGATCCTGGCCGGCGCGGCGCTGGTCAGCGCCCTGCAGACCCTGGTATCGCGCAACGTGCCGCCGTCCGAGGTGGCGGTGCTGACCGTGGGCGCCTTTCTCGCCGGCGACGCCGCCAACGTCATTCCAGACCGCGCCGAACTGCGCCTGAGCGTGCGCGCGCTGAGCCCGCAGGTGCGCGAACTGCTGCTGCGGCGCATCCATGAGTTGGCGTGGCAACAGGCCGCCAGCTTCGGCGCCCGCGCCGAAGTCCTGGTCAACGCGGATGGTTACCCGGTGCTGGTCAACGATTCCGGCTGCGCCGGGCTGGTCCGTGAGCTGGTGCTCGACTGGCTCGGCGAGGGCGGCCTGGAGCCCGAGCCGCGGCCCATCCATGCCAGCGAGGACTTCGCCTTCTGGCTGGAGCAGGTGCCCGGCTGCTACCTGATGATCGGCAATGGCGACGGCGAGGGCGGCTGCGCGGTACACAACCCCGGGTACGACTTCAACGACCGCATCCTGCCGCTGGGCGCGACCTTCTGGGTCCGGTTGGCGCAGCGCTTCCTGGCCTGAACGCCGCCTCGCGAGGACTCCCGAGATGACAACAAGAACGACTTCCTTCGCCGCGAGTGCCGAACCTTCCCGTACCGGGCGCACCCGCGCCATTGCCGCCGTGTGCCTGGGCAACGCCCTGGAGTTCTACGACTTCCTCGTCTACAGCCTGCTGGCCACGCTGATGGCGCGGCTGTTCTTCCCCTTCGGGGAAAACCCGTTGACGTCGCTGATGCTGTCCTTCGCGGTGTTCGGCACCGGCTTCGTCATGCGTCCGCTCGGCGGCCTGCTGATCGGCCTGTACGCCGACCGTGCCGGACGCAAGGCGGCCATGCGCCTGACGCTGTGGCTGATGGCCCTGGGCGCGCTGCTGTTCACCGTGGCGCCGACCTATGCCCAGGCCGGGTTGGTCGGGCCGCTGGTGATCATAGTCGCGCGCCTGCTGCAGGGCTTCGCCGTGGGCGGCCAGGTGGGCACCGCCACCACCATCCTGATGGAGTACGCCGGCTCGGGCTCGCGGGCCTACTACTGCAGCTGGCAGGTGTTCAGCCAGAGCCTGGGCACCATCATGGGTGCGCTGGTGGTGCTGACGCTGAGCAACCTGCTGAGCCCCGAGGCCATGGACAGCTGGGGCTGGCGAGCGGTCTTCGCGGTGGGCATCCTGGCCATCCCGGTCAGCGAATACATCCGTCACCGCCTGGAGGAAACCCTGCCGGTCGCCGCCGCCCAGGGCGCCAGCGGACAGGGGCGGGAAGGCGGCCTGGCGCTGCTGTGCCGGCACCCACGGCAGCTGCTCACCGGCGTGCTGCTGGTGATCGGCGTCTCGGTGCCGGTCTACATCACCCAGTTCTACCTGGCCAACCACGCTATCAGCGTGCTGGGCATGCCGCTGGGCGTCGCCACCTGGGCCGCGCTGGTGAGCAGCCTGCCGTCGCTGCTGCTGGCGCCCCATGCCGGGCGCCTGAGCGACCGCATCGGCCGGCGCCGCTCGATCTTCTGGCCGCTGCCGATCCTGCTGCTGGCGACCTACCCGGCGTTCATGCTGCTCAACCACTGGCCCAGCATCGGCCTGCTGCTGTTGGTCGTGGGGCTGCTCAACATCCCGCTGACCTATGGCATGGTGGCGTCCCTGGCGATCCTGCCGGAGCTGTTCCCGACGGCGATCCGCGCGACCGGCCTGTCGGTCACCTACTGTGTCGGCGTCGCGGTGTTCGGTGGCTTCGCGCAGTTCTTCGCCGCCGGGCTGATCGACCTCACCGGCAGCCCGAACGCGCCGGCCTGGTACCTGCTAGGCGCGCTCCTGCTATGCCTGGCGGGGTTGCGGATGGCGCCGGAAACCGCCGGGCGAGCGCTGGATTGATTAGCGGAAGTGGCCGACCGGTCACGTCGGAATGGCATCCTGCCAGCGCCCGAGGCTATCCTTCGCCTTGACGTTCCAGGGAGCAAGCGATGAGCAAGGTCAGTGTACTGGTCGTGGATGATGCACCCTTCATCCGCGACCTGGTGAAGAAGGGCTTGCGCGACCATTTTCCGGGTCTGCGCATCGAAGAGGCAGTGAACGGACGCAAGGCCCAGCAGCACCTCGCTCGCCAGGCGGTCGACCTTATCCTCTGCGATTGGGAAATGCCGGAGATGTCCGGTATCGAGCTGCTCGGCTGGTGCCGGGCGCAGGCGCCGCTGAAGGACGTTCCCTTCATCATGGTGACCAGTCGAGGCGACAAGGAAAACGTGGTCCAGGCCATCCAGGCCGGGGTTTCCGATTTCATCGGCAAGCCTTTCTCCAACGACCAGCTGGTGAGCAAGGTCCGCAAGGCGTTGAGCCGCAGCGGCAAGCTCGAACAGCTGGCCGCTTCGGCGCCGCAGCGCACGCTGGCTGGCGGCCCGCCGAACGACTCCCTCGCGGCCCTCACCGGGGGCAAGGCCGAAGTGTTACGCCCCGCCGCGAGCCCCGCCCCCGCAGCCCCGCGTCCGGCGCCTGCCGCCGCGCCCGCGACTGCGTCGCGCGCCGCTCCCCAGGGCAAGGGCCAGGGCCAGCTGCGCCTGCCCAATGCCAGCCTGCCGTGCGTGATCCGTGGCTTGAGCCTGAAGGAAGCGCAACTGGTGGTGAAGCGTGGCCAGGCCCTGCCGCAGGTGCTGGAAACGGCGGTGCTGGACCTCGAGGAAGACAACGAAGTGGCGCGCCTCAACGGCTACCTGCATTCGGTGGCGGCGCTGGAGCCCAAGCCGGACAGCGAGTGGCTGCTGCTGTTGCTGCGCTTCGTCGACCAGGACCCGCAGAAGCTCGACTACCTGTCGCGCCTGATCGCTCGCGGCAGCACGCAGAAGCACTACGTCCCCGGCGCCTGAGGCGCCGCCCGGGCAAACCCGCACTGCTTCACAGCCCGACGGCCGGCGGCTCGCCGCTGCCGGAGCGGGCTGCTAGTCTTGCTGCCGTCGAATACCTATAACCAGAGTCGGCATGCTAGGGCGTTTCTTTTTCCTCTGTGGCCTATGGATGGCTGCGGGGCCGGCTGCGGCCGTGACCATCTACAAGTACACCGACGCCAATGGCGTGGTCACCTACACGGACAAGGCCGTGTCGGGTGCGCAGGTGTTCGTCTTCCGCGACCGCATGGTCGAGCACCTGGAGCAGCAGGTTAAGCTGCAGACCCTCAAGCACGACGGCTTCGAGACCCTGCAGGTGCGCAACGACCTCTACGCCCCGGTGGAGGTGGAGCTGAGCGTGAATGCCGCGCAGAACGCCGTGGGCGTGCCGGAGCGGCCGATCCGCTGGGTGCTGGCGCCGCGCACGGCGATCCGCCTGGCCACCCTGAGCCCGCGCGACGCTTCGCGGCCGATGCAGTACAAGCCCAGGCTGCGTTACGCCCTGGGCGACCCACGCCTGCAGCCGGTGCCTTTCCGCTATCCGCTGCCCTGGCGCGGCGGGCCGTTCCGCCTGACCCAGGGCGCCAATGGCAAGTACAGCCACTTCACCCCCAAGAGCCGCTACGCGCTGGACATCGCCATGCCCGAGGGCACGCCGATCGTGGCCGCGCGTGGCGGCATGGTGGTCAAGGTGGAGAATGCCCAGAGCGGGCGTGGCAACAACCCTTCCGGCAACTTCGTGCGCATCCTCCACGACGACGGCACCATGGGCGTCTACCTGCACCTGCTGCGTGGCTCGGTGCTGGTCAGCGAGGGCCAGCGGGTCAACGTCGGCACGCCGCTGGCGCGCTCGGGCAACACCGGCAACAGCAGCGGCCCGCACCTGCACTTCGTGGTGCAGCGCAACGTCGGCCTGGCGCTGGAATCCATCCCCTACGACTTCGCCCAGCCGGTCGGCACGCTGCCGAACTTCGCGGTGGTCAAGGAATAGCCAGCTTCCCGGCGAAGGCCGCGTGCAGGTCGGTGGTCGGTGGCGGGGCGAAGCGCAGACGTTGATCGATTCCGCCCAGGTAGCCTTCCAGGCAGGCGCAGGCCCGTTCCGCCGCGCCGGCCGCCAAGGCGTCGAGCAGCTCTCGTTGTTGCCGGCAGGCCTCGGCGGTGTAGGGCTGCCCTCTGCCGAGGGCGATGTTCAGCGTGATGCGCTCCAGCAGCTGGCGCAGAAGCTCTGGCAGCAGGGGGCTGCCGGTCAGTTCCGCGAGGCGCAGGTGGAAGCGCTGGGCGTGGCCGAGCAGGCCGGCCTGATCGTCGCCTTCCAGACAGGCCAGTTCGGCATCGATGCAGCCATGCAATTCCTGTCGTGCCTGCTCGTCCAGGCGCCCGGCGAGCTGGCGCAGAATGTCCTTCTCCAGCAGCAGTCGGGTTCCCAGCAGCTGGCGCAGGCGCTGGGCATTCGGTTGCGCGACGCAGGCCATGCGCCGTGGTTGCATCTCCACCGCGCCCTCGCGGGCCAGGCGTTGCAAGGCGCGGCGCACGCTGCTGGGGCCGGCGTGGAAGATCCGCCCGAGGGTTTCCTGGCTGAGCGGCGCGGCTGGGCTCAGGCGGCGGGCCAGGATCGCTCCGTGCGGCTGTTCGTAGATCAGTTGCGCCTGGCCGCGCCGGCGCGGTCCCGACTCGGCGTCGCTCATCGTCCCCCTCCCGCTTCCGGTACCCGCAGCGCCAGGTTCAGGCGCAGGCCCTCATTGAGGATGTGCTGCCGCATGGCCTGGCTGGCGCCTTCGCTGTCGTGCTGGCGGATGGCGCGGACGATGGCCTCGTGTTCGGCCAGCAGTTCTTCGGCGTGGGCGACGTTGCGCTGGACGAGCAGGTCGCTCTGTTCCAGGGCGCCGGCGATCTGCTGCGAGACGCTGAGAAAGATCGGATTGGAGGTCAGCGCCACCAGCTTGCGATGGAAGCTGTTGTAGGCCTCGACCACCGCGTTGTCGTGGCCGTCCTCCACCGCTTCGCGCATGTCCAGCAGAAGCAGGCGCAGGCGGCCGAGTGAGTCGCTGTCGATGCTCTGCGCCACCAGCCCGGCGATGAAGGGCTCCAGGGCGTAGCGCAACTGCAATACGTCTTCCAGGGTGACGCTGGCCGGCGTACGGATTTCCCGCAGCGCGCCTTCTTCGCGTTGCAGCACCATCACGCCCTTGCCCGGCAGCGAGCGCACCACTCCGAGGGTTTCCAGCACGGTGATGGCCTCGCGCAGGCTGGGCCGGCTGATTTCCAGCTGCTCGGCCAGCTCACGCTGCCCGGGTAGCATCTGGCCGGCCGCCCAGCGTCCCTGCTCGATGGTGGCCAGCAGCTTCTGAACCACTGAATTGACCAGTTTGGATGAGGAAAACATGCTTGCTCCTGAGGCAGTTGAAGGCGCGTGCCGTGCCTATTGGAGCGGCACGCGCGGCGGCTGTCATCAGCCGCGTAGTTCGCCCTTGGCGGGCGTGGCGACCGGGGTCTTGTTCGCCCCGGTTTCGCCGTTGAGTACCGAACGCGTGCGTTGTAGGTCGATGTCGTTCTCCCAGCGGGCGATGACCACGGTGGCCACGCAATTGCCGATCAGGTTGGTCAGCGCCCGGCCTATGCCCATGAACCAGTCCACCGAGAGCACCAGCACCAGGCCCGCGGCAGGGATGGCCGGCACTGCGGCCAGGGTGGCGGCGAGGATAACCAGGGCCGAGCCGGGGATGCCGTGGGCGCCCTTGGAAGTCACCAGCGACACCAGCAGGATGGTCAGCAGGTCGCCGACGGCCAGCGGCGTGCCGGTGGCGTGGGCGATGAACACCACCGCCAGGGTCAGGTAGATGGAGAAACCGTCGAGGTTGAACGAGTAGCCGGTGGGGATCACCAGGCCCACGGTGGAACTGCGGATGCCCAGGTGCTCCAGCTTGCGCATGGTCTGCGGCAGTACGGCGTCGGAGGAGGCGGTGCCGACGACGATCAGCAGTTCCTCGCGGAAATAGCGCAGGAAGGGGCGCAGGCGGATTCCGCAGACGCGCAGCACGCTGCCCAGGATCACGGCGATGAACAGGGCGCAGGTGAGGTAGAACATCAGCACCAGGGCGCCCAGGTGGCTCAGCGACTCCACGCCATAGCGGCTGGTGGTGAAGGCCACCGCGCCGAACACGCCCAGCGGCGCCAGGCGCACGATCATGCCCATGATGCGGAAGACCACGAGGCTGAATTCGTTGATCAGCCGCGCCACGCCGCTGGCCTGCTCGCCCACCAGGTTCAGCGCGCTGCCGAACAGCACGGCGAACACCAGCACCTGGAGGATGTCGTTGTTGGCGAAGGCGCTGAACACCGAGGTGGGGATCAGCCCCATGATGAAGTCCACCGGCCCGTGGATGTCCTTGGTGTGCTCGGTGTAGGTCGCGGCATCGCCGGCAGCGAGGCTGTGCAGGTCGATGTTGGCGCCCGAGCCGAGGCCGCTGCCGTAGGCCACCAGCAGGCCGAGGAGCAGGGCCAGGGTGGTGAGGATTTCGAAGTAGACCACCGATTTCAGGCCGATGCGTCCGACCTTCTTCAGGTCGCCGGCGCCGGAGATGCCGTTGACCACCACGCAGAACACGATGAGCGCGATGAGCATCTTGATCAGCTTGATGAAGCCGTCGCCCAGGGGTTTGAGCTGGACGGCGAAGTCGGGGAAGCCGACCCCGAACAGCACGCCGATGATCAGGCCGAGCACCACCTGCAGGAAGATCGAACGGGAACAGCGTTGCATGAGCATTGCGAGGGTCTCCGTATCTGCGCCCGTCCACATCCGGAGAGGGCTGAGGCGCGCAGTTATTGTTCTGGTATTACCGGTCAGACCAGTAAAACTTATGCCCATGTACCGGCGCTGGCAAGTGCGCTGTGGGTTTTGGCGCGACGAATGGTGCCGGGGATTACGGCGAGAGGGGGCGGAGAGGCTCTAAAGTGGGTGTCCGGGGAGTTGCCTGGAATGGCGGCAGGTTGGTGCAACTGGTCAGACCGGGGTTGCCGGGGAGGGATCGCGGGAATGGCCCGCTCCTACGCCCGTGTTTCCCTGGGCCTGGGCGTCGAGCATGAAAAACGCCGTTTCCCCCTCGCGGAAGAAACGGCGCCGTTGTTTCGTCGGACCTGTCAGTCCAGCTTGACCACCTTGGCCAGGACGATCTTCGGGCCTTTCATCTTCTTCACGATGATCCGCAGGCCTTCGGTGTCGAGCACCTCTTCCTCCTCCGGCACGCGCTTCAGGGTTTCGTAGACCAGGCCGGCCAGGGTGTCCGCCTCGATGTGGTCGAGGTCGACGCCCAGCAGGCGCTCCAGCTTGAACAGCGGGGTGTCGCCGCGCACCAGCAGCTTGCCCGGCTGGTAGGCGAGGATGCCGCGCTCGGCCTTGCGGTGTTCGTCCTGGATGTCGCCGACCAGCACTTCGAGCACGTCTTCCATGGTCAGGTAGCCGATGACCTTGTGGTCGGCTTCCTCCACCAGCGCGAAGTGCGCGCCGCCCTGGCGGAACTGCTCCAGCAGGCGCGACAGCGGCATGTGCTTGGTCACCAGCTCCAGCGGGTGGGCCAGTTCGTCGAGGTCGATGGCGTCCGGCTGGCCTTCCAGCTCGGCCAGCTCCAGCAGCAGGTCCTTGATGTGCAGCAGGCCGCAGAACTCGCCCTTCTCGGCGTCGTACACCGGGTAGCGGCTGTATTTGTGCCGGCGGATGGTCGCCAGCACTTCGGCCAGCGGCGCGTGGCGCTCCAGGTAGACCAGGTCCTCGCGGGAGTTGGCCCAGTCCACCACTTCCAGCTCGCCCAGCTCCACCGCCGAGGCCAGCACGCGCATGCCCTGGTCGCTGGGGTCCTGGCCACGGCTGGAGTGCAGGATCAGCTTCAGTTCCTCGCGGCTGTAGTGGTGCTCGTGGTGCGGCCCCGGCTCGCCCTGGCCGGCGATCTTGAGGATGGTGTTGGCGCTGGCGTTGAGCAGCCAGATGGCCGGGTACATCGCCCAGTAGAACAGGTACAGCGGCACCGCCGTCCACAGCGACAGCAGTTCCGGCTTGCGGATCGCCCAGCTCTTGGGCGCCAGCTCGCCGACCACGATGTGCAGGTAGGAGATGATGAAGAACGCGGAGAAGAACGACACGCCGCGGATGACTTCCTCGGAGTGCACGCCCACTGCGGCCAGCAGCGGCTCCAGCAGTTCGGCGAAGGCCGGCTCGCCGACCCAGCCCAGGCCCAGGGAGGCCAGGGTGATGCCCAGCTGGCAGGCCGAGAGGTAGGCGTCGAGCTGGCTGTGCACCTTGCGCAGGATGTTGCCGCGCCAGCCGTGCTGCTTGGCGATGGTCTCCACGCGGGTGGCGCGCAGCTTGACCATGGCGAACTCGGCGGCGACGAAGAAGCCGTTGAGCAGGACAAGGAGAAGGGCGAAGAGTACGAGGCCGAAGTCGGCGAAATAGGTCAGCAATTCGCTACTGGGGGAAGGGTCCATGGTTCTGTTGGCTGATGAATGAACGGCTAAGCATGGCGGCAGCGCGCGGCGCTGGCAAGACGGCCTTGGTTCAGGCCACCTGTTGTGCCGGGAAGTGGCAGACGAAGCTGCTGCCCTTGCCCAGTACGCTGCTGATGTCCAGGGTGCCCCGGTGGCGGATCAGCACGTGCTTGACGATGGCCAGGCCCAGGCCGGTGCCGCCGGTGCTGGCGTTGCGGCTGGAGTCTACGCGGTAGAAGCGCTCGGTCAGGCGCGGCAGGTGCTTGGGGTCGATGCCGATGCCGCTGTCCTGCACCGCCAGGTGCGCGCCCTGCTCGTCGCCCCACCAGCGCACGCGGATTTCGCCGCCGTCGGGGGTGTACTTCACGGCGTTGAACACCAGGTTGGAGAAGGCGCTGCGCAGCTCGGCCTCGCTGCCCTTGAGTTTCACCTTCGGGTCGGCCTCCAGGCTGATGCGGTGCTCGCGGGCGCCGGACAGCGCCTGGGCGTCGTTGCGGATGGCCAGCAGCATCAGGTCCACCGCCACCGGCTTGTTGTCCGCCGGGTAGTCGGTGGCCTCCAGCTTGGCCAGCAGCAGCAGGTCGTTGAGCAGGCTCTGCATGCGCGCGGCCTGCTGCTGCATCTGCTGCAGGGCGCGGGCCCAGCGCGGGTTGATGTTCTCGGCGTTGTCGAGGAAGGTCTCCAGGTAGCCGGCGATCACCGTCAGCGGCGTGCGCAGCTCGTGGGAGACGTTGGCGACGAAGTCCTTGCGCATCTGTTCCAGCTGCTGCACGCGGGTTACGTCGCGGGCCAGCATCAGGTGCTCGCCGTTGCCGTAGAGGGTGATCTGGAACTGCAGCAGCAGCTTGTCGTTGACCGGCGAGGGCAGGTCCAGCGGCTCGTGGTAGTTGCCGCGGGCGAAGTATTCCTTGAAGCGCGGATGGCGGATCAGGTTGGTCACCGCCTGGCCGCCGTCCTGCGGGCTTTTCAGGCCGAGCAGGCGTTCGGCGGCGAGGTTCCACCACTCCAGGTTGCCGTCGGCGTCGAGCATGACCACGGCGTCGCGCAGGGCGGCGGTGGATTCCTGCATGCGGTCGATCACCGCCTGCAGGCGGCCGCGCGCGCGCTGGTTGCGCCGCTGCAGGTGGTAGATGCTGTCGAACACCTCGCCCCACAGGCCGTAGCCGTCCGGCGGCGGCTCATCCTCGCGGTGGTCCTTCAGCCATTTGTGCAGGCGTAGCACCTGCCACAGGGTCCAGCCCAGGTAGAAGCCCAGACAGCCCGCCAGCGCCCAGCCGTACTGCCCGCTCACCGCGCCGATCAGCGCGGCGGCGATCATCAACATCAGCAGATGGCGAATCAGGGCGCCACGCCAGTCTTGGTTCACCAGGTCCTTTCCTTGTGAATATCAGGCGCGGGGGCGCGATCAGCTCTTGGTGGAGAAACGATAGCCGGTTCCGCGCACCGTCTGCACCAGGTTCTCGTAGACCTCGCCGAGCGCCTTGCGCAGGCGGCGGATGTGCACGTCCACGGTGCGTTCCTCGACGTAGACGTTGCCGCCCCAGACCTGGTCCAGCAGCTGGCCGCGGGTGTAGGCGCGCTCCTGGTGGGTCATGAAGAACTGCAGCAGGCGGTATTCGGTGGGGCCCATCTCGGCCGGGCGGCCGTCGATGGTGACGCGGTGGCTGATCGGGTCGAGCATCAGGCCGCCGACTTCGATCGGCGTTTCGCTGTCGCCGGCGCCGGTGCGGCGCAGCACGGCCTTCAGGCGGGCCACCAGCTCGCGCGGGGAGAACGGCTTGGTGATGTAGTCGTCGGCGCCGACTTCCAGGCCCTGGATCTTGTTGTCCTCTTCGCCCTTGGCGGTGAGCATGATGATCGGGATGCTCTGGGTCATCTCGTCACGCTTGAGGCGGCGCGCCAGTTCGATGCCGGAGGTGCCCGGCAGCATCCAGTCGAGCAGGATCAGGTCCGGCTTGCGGTCGACGATGGTGGCGTGGGCCTGCTGGGCGTTTTCCGCCTCCAGGCACTCGTACCCGGCCATCTCCAGGGCGACGGCGATCATCTCGCGGATGGGCGCTTCGTCGTCAACGATGAGGATTGTCTTGCCAACCATGGGGTCTAGCCTCGGGATTCTGTACTGCGCCGCATTAGATAACGGAATTATTACAGCGATGTGACGCCGGCATGTTAGCCGAGGTGCGAGGCCGGCGGGTGACGGGCCGCTCTACTATGCTGACCTGACCGCCCCACCGGGGTGGTACCGCGCGCGCCACCGGGCCCGCCGTGACGGCCTGCCCGAACCGCCGTCGTCCCGGCCGCGTTCCCCAGAAGGTCCTACCTCTCCAGAGGAGATCGACGATGAATTGCAAACACCTGGCCCTGGCGTTGTGCCTGGCCGTGCCGGCCCTGGCCGCCCAGGCGGCGGAACCGGCGATGAGCAAGAACGGCATGCTGGTCGACGCCAAGGGCATGACCCTCTACACCTTCGACAAGGACAGCGGCGGCAAGTCGGTGTGCAACGACAAGTGCGCGCAGAACTGGCCACCCCTGGCCGCCGAGACCGGGGCCATGGCCAGCGGCGACTGGAGCGTGGTCACCCGCGACGACGGCACCCAGCAGTGGGCCTACAAGGGCAAGCCGCTGTACACCTTCGTGCAGGACAAGGCCGCCGGCGAGGCGAAGGGCGACGGCAAGATGAACGTCTGGCACACGGCCAAGCCGTAGAGCGCTCTCGTAGCGGCAAACTGGTTTCCCCCGTCGTCCCCGCGAATGCGGGGATCCAGAGTCTCTGGGTTCCCGCATTCGCGGGAATGACGGGGTGGGCGTGTGGCGCCCGGCTTCAGCGCAGCGCGTAGTCGGCGACGGTGCCGAGGAAGATCGCCAGGCCCGCCCAGTGGTTGTGCAGGAAGGCCTTGAAGCAGGCCTGCGGGTCGCGGCCGCGGGTGGAGTGGAATTCCCAGGCGAAGCAGCCGGCGGCGACCACCAGCCCGAGGTAGAAGCACCAGCCCAGGTGCAGCTTGCCGGCGGCCAGCACCAGCAGCAGGAGCATCAGGCTCTGCAGGGTCAGGTTGATCACCCGGTCGGCGTCGCCGAAGAGAATGGCGGTGGATTTCACCCCGATCTTCAGGTCGTCCTCGCGGTCGGTCATCGCGTAGTAGGTGTCGTAGGCCACCGTCCACAGCACATTGGCGAAGAACAGCAGCCAGGCGGCGGCCGGCAGCTTGCCGCTGGCGGCGGTGAAGGCCATCGGGATGCCCCAGGAGAAGGCCGCGCCGAGCACCACCTGCGGGTAGTAGGTGTAGCGCTTCATGAAGGGGTAGAGCGCCGCGATGGCGGCGCCGCCGAAGGACAGCCAGATGGTCTGCTCGTTGGTGCACAGCACCAGCACGAAGCTGCTCGCCAGCAGGCTGAAGAAAGCGATCCAGGCTTCGCTCGTGGTGATCTTGCCGGTGGCCAGCGGCCGCGCCCTGGTGCGTTCCACGTGGCCGTCGAAATTGCGGTCGGCGAAATCGTTGATGACGCAGCCGGCGGCGCGCATCAGCACGGTGCCGAGGACGAAGATCACCAGGTTCTTCAGGCTCGGCATGCCCTCGCTGGCCATCCACAGCGCCCACAGCGTCGGCCACAGCAGCAGGTAGATGCCGATCGGCTTGTCCATGCGGGTCAGCTGGATGAAGTCCCAGGCGCGGGGGTGCAGGCGGGCGAGGGGTTTGATCAGGGCGACGAACATGGCTTCCTCCGGCGGGCGAGCGGGGGATTATACGGCGTCGATCCCCGCGGCGCGCCACAGGCGCGGCAGGAACACTTCGGCCACCAGCACGCCCAGGCGGTCGCGGCGGAAGCACGAGCGACGGCCCCAGAGCAGCGCGCGGCGGACTTCCAGCGGCAGGAAGGGCGCCGGGTACAGGCAGACTTCGATGACGTCGCGGCGGAACGCGCTATCGCTGAACAGTAGCTCGCCCAGCGAGCGCGTGCCGAGCTGCGCCAGGTCGAAGCCGGAGGCTTCCAGGGGCGAGCGGGCGGCCACGCTGCGGGCGTAGACCCAGGGTTGGCCGTGGCCGCGCAGGTACACCTCGCGCACCCAGCCCTGGCTGTGGCTGGGCACGCCCAGCGAGGCGCATTCGTCGTCGCGCAGCACCTGCCAGCCCTCGGCCAGCGGCTCCACGCTGAAGGCGCCTTCGGCGAGTGCGGTGAGGCGGCGGGTCAGCGAGCCCTGGTCGAACAGCCAGTCGTGCACGGTGGGTTCGACGTTGGCCGGCAGCTGGTCTTCGTTGAGCCAGCGCGGCAGGGGTACGGGATGGTCGGACACGGGAATTCAACGTTGACGAATGACCCCCGCAGGGTAGCACGGCGCGCCGATCGTTAGCCTGCGACCTATCGCCCCGCGCCCCGTCTAGCACGCCTTCCGGGGATCATTCCCAGCCCTGCAGGCGCATGGTCGCGCGGACCAGGCGCTGTTCCTCCTGCTCGATCTCGCGGAGGTTGTCGCGGATGCTGTGGATATGTTCGCGCGCGGCGCGCTGCGCCTGGTCCGGCAGGCGTTCGACGATGGCGTTGTAGAGGCGCGTGTGCTGGCGGTCGATCTGCCGCTTCTGCAGCGGCCGGTGGTAGAGGTTGTTCACCGAGGCGAACACGGTGCTGAGCATCAGCTCGCTGAGCGACTGCAGGGTGTGCACCAGCACCGGGTTGTGCGAGGCCTCGCTGATCGCACGGTGGAAGGCGTGGTCGCGGCGGGCGTGCTCGCGCGGCTCCGGCGGCGGCGTCTCGCCCTGGGCCAGGAGCATTTCCTCGTAGCGGCGCTTGAGCAGGATCAGGTCGGCGTCGGTGGCGCGCAGGGCGGCGAGGCGTGCCGACTCGCCCTCCAGCAGGGCGCGCACTTCCAGCAGGTCGTAGAGGGTGCGCGGCTGCGAGGCGAACAGGTGCATCAGCGGCGTGGCGTCGTTGGCCCGGCTGAGGTCGGCGACGAAGGAGCCGCGGCCCTGCTCGGTGTCGATGATGCCGCGCCCGCGGAGGATGCGCAGGCCTTCGCGCAGGGCCGAGCGCGAGCAGCCGAGCTTTTCCACCAGGCGACGTTCCGAGGGCAGCGCCTGGCCGACCTTGAGCACGCCGTCGACGATCAGCCGCTCGATGCGCTCGGCGACCTGGTCGGCGACCCGCGCGCGGCCCGCCGTGGTTTCACTGTTCATCCGTTCTCCAACTGGTCCTACCAGTTCACATCGCTGGCGTCACTCTAGCCCACCCGATGCGCTTTGATAAGGCCGCCGAACGGCGCCTTCGCCAAAAGTACAGCGCCTAAACTGGTAGGACCAGTTCTGCGGCATCTGGACGCAGGCGCGCCGGGCGGGCCAGTCTGCGCCGACCTGAGACCCGTCAGTCCAGTGACCGCCCCGGTGCGCCGGGGCGGCCTCCACGATAAGAAAAACCCACCGTGTGAGACCCGATGAACATCCTCTACGACGAGCGCCTCGACGGCGCACTGCCGAAGGTGGACAAGGCCGCGCTGCTCGCCGAGCTGCGCGCCGCCCTGCCGGACCTGGAAATCCTCCACGAAGCCGAGGACCTGCGCCCCTACGAGTGCGACGGCCTCTCCGCCTACCGCACCGCGCCGATGCTGGTGGTGCTGCCCGAGCACGTCGAGCAGGTGCAGACCCTGCTGCGCCTGTGCCACCGGATGAGCGTCCCGGTGGTCGCGCGCGGTGCCGGCACCGGCCTGTCCGGCGGCGCGCTGCCGCTGGAGCAGGGCGTGCTGCTGGTGATGGCACGCTTCAAGCGCATCCTCGAAATCGACCCGGCCGGGCGTTTCGCCCGCGTCCAGCCCGGCGTGCGCAACCTGGCCATCTCCCTGGCGGCGGCGCCCCACGGCCTGTACTACGCGCCGGACCCGTCGTCGCAGATCGCCTGCTCCATCGGCGGCAACGTCGCCGAGAACGCCGGCGGCGTGCACTGCCTGAAATACGGCCTGACCGTGCACAACCTGCTCAAGGTGGAAATCCTCACCGTCGACGGCGAGCGCCTGACCCTGGGCTCCGACGCCCTCGACAGTCCGGGCTTCGACCTGCTGGCGCTGTTCACCGGCTCCGAAGGCATGCTCGGCGTGGTGGTCGAGGTGACCGTCAAGCTGCTGCCCAAGCCGCAGGTGGCCAAGGTGCTGATGGCCAGCTTCGACGACGTCGAGAAGGCCGGCCGCGCGGTGGGCGACATCATCGCCGAGGGCATCATCCCCGGCGGCCTGGAGATGATGGACAACCTGTCGATCCGCGCCGCCGAGGACTTCATCCACGCCGGCTACCCGGTGGACGCCGCGGCCATCCTGCTGTGCGAGCTGGACGGCGTGGAGTCCGACGTCCACGAGGACTGCGAGCTGGTCGACGCCGTGCTGCGCAAGGCCGGCGCCACCGATGTGCGCCTGGCCCGCGACGAAGACGAGCGCGCCAGGTTCTGGGCCGGGCGCAAGAACGCCTTCCCGGCGGTGGGGCGCATTTCGCCGGACTACTACTGCATGGACGGCACCATCCCGCGCCGCGAGCTGCCGCGCGTGCTCAACGGCATCAGCGAGCTATCCGCCGAGCATGGCCTGCGGGTGGCCAACGTGTTCCATGCCGGCGACGGCAACATGCACCCGCTGATCCTCTTCGACGCCAACGTCCCCGGCGAGCTGGAGCGCGCCGAGGCGCTGGGCGGCAAGATCCTCGAACTCTGCGTGGCGGTGGGCGGCAGCATCACCGGCGAGCACGGCGTGGGCCGCGAGAAGATCAACCAGATGTGCGCCCAGTTCAACAGCGACGAGTTGACCCTGTTCCACGCGGTGAAGGCCGCCTTCGACCCGCAGGGCCTGCTCAACCCGGGCAAGAACATCCCGACCCTGCACCGCTGCGCCGAGTTCGGCGCCATGCACATCCACCACGGCCAACTGCCGTTCCCGGAACTGGAGCGTTTCTGATGCAGCCACAGCATTTCGACCCCCAGGCCGGCCACGACCGCAGCGCCGAGCTGCTCGAACAGGTGCGCCAGGCCTTGGCGGAAAAGACCGCCCTGGCCATTCGCGGCGGCTCCAGCAAGGCCTTCCTCGGCCGCTGGGTGGAAGCCCGCCCGCTGGACCTCGCCGGGCACACCGGCATCGTCTCCTACGACCCCACCGAACTGGTGATCACCGCCCGCGCCGGCACCCCGCTGCGCGAACTCAACGCCGTGCTGGAGCGCGGCGGGCAGATGCTCGCCTGCGAGGCGCCCTGCTTCACGGACAACGCCACGGTCGGCGGCATGCTCGCCGCCGGCCTGTCCGGCCCGCGCCGGCCCTGGGCTGGCGCGGTGCGCGACTTCGTCCTCGGCACCCGGCTGATCAGCGGCCTGGGCACCCACCTGCGCTTCGGCGGCGAGGTGATGAAGAACGTCGCCGGCTACGACCTGTCGCGCCTGCTGGCCGGCAGCTTCGGCTGCCTGGGGGTGATCACCGAGGCCTCGTTCAAGGTCCTGCCCAAGCCGCGCTGCCGCATCAGCCTGCGCCAGGAAATCCCCCTGGAGCGCGCCCTGCAGCGCCTCGGCGAATGGGGTCAGCAACCGCTGCCGCTGAGCGCCGCGGCCCATGACGGCACGCACCTGTACCTGCGCTTCGAAGGCAACGAAGGCTCGGTGCGCGCCGCCTGCGACCGCATCGGCGGAGAAGCCCTGGACGACGCCTGGTGGGACGACCTGCGCGAACAGCGCCTGGAGTTCTTCCGCGACCCGCGCCCACTCTGGCGCCTGTCGCTGCCGGCGCTCAGCGCGCCGCTGGCGCTGCCCGGCGCGCAACTGCTGGACTGGGGCGGCGCGCAGCGCTGGCTGAAGTCCGAGGCCAGCGCCGAGGCGATCCGCCAGGCCGTGAGCGCCGTCGGCGGCCACGGCAGCTGCTTCACCCCGGGCCACGTCGACGACCCGCTGCACCCGCTGCCCGCGCCCCTGCTCAAGCTGCATCGCTCGCTGAAGCGCCAGCTCGACCCGCAGGGCATCTTCAACCCCGGGCGCATGTACGCCGACTTCTGACGCGGATAGATACCATGCAGACCAATCTGAGCGAGGCGGCCAAGCGCCTGCCCCACGCCGAGGAAGCCGAACGCATCCTGCGCAGCTGCGTGCACTGCGGCTTCTGCAACGCCACCTGCCCGACCTACCAGGAACTCGGCGACGAGCTGGACGGCCCGCGCGGGCGCATCTACCTGATCAAGCAGTTCCTCGAACAGGACGAGGTCAGCGCGAAGACCCAGGAGCACCTGGACCGCTGCCTGACCTGCCGCAACTGCGAAACCACCTGCCCCTCGGGCGTGGAGTACCACAAGCTGCTCGACATCGGCCGCGCCGCCATCGAGGTGCGCGTGCCGCGTCCGCTGGGCGAGCGCATCCTGCGTGGCGGGCTGCGCGCCATCGTGCCGCGCCCGGCGCTGTTCAAGGCGCTGGTGAACACCGGCGAGGCGCTGCGGCCGATGCTCCCGCAAGCGCTGCGCAGCCACCTGCCGCGGGCCATCGCCCCGGCCGGCGTGCGCCCGGTGGAGCGCCACAAGCGCCGCGTGCTGATGCTCGAAGGCTGCGTGCAGCCGGCGCTGTCGCCGAACACCAACTCAGCCACCGCGCGGGTGCTGGACCGCCTCGGCATCAGCATCACCGCGGCGGCCCAGGCCGGCTGCTGCGGCGCCGTGGACTACCACCTGAACGCCCAGGACGCCGGCCTCGACCGCGCCCGGCGGAACATCGACGCCTGGTGGCCGGCCATCGAGAACGGCGCCGAGGCCATCGTGCAGACCGCCAGCGGCTGCGGCGCCTTCGTCAAGGAATACGCCTACCTGCTGCGCGATGACCCCGAGTACGCGGCCAAGGCCCGGCGGGTCAGCGAGCTGGCGAAGGACCTGGTCGAAGTGATCCGCGCCGAGCCGCTGGAAAGCCTCGGCCTGCACTGCGACCAGACCCTGGCCTTCCATTGCCCCTGCACCCTGCAGCACGCGCAGAAGCTCGGCGGCGCCGTCGAGGCGGTGCTCAAACGCCTGGGCTTCAACCTCACCGCGGTGCCCGACAGCCACCTCTGCTGCGGCTCGGCCGGCACCTATTCACTGACCCAGCCGACGCTCTCGCACCAGTTGCGCGACAACAAGCTGGACGCCCTGGAAAGCGGTCGGCCCGACCTGATCGCTACCGCCAACATCGGCTGCCAGACCCACCTCGACGGCGCCGGACGCACCCCCGTCCGGCACTGGATCGAGCTGGTCGACCACGCCCTCACCACCGGAAGCTGACGCCATGCAAAACAAAGCCGTACTGACCCAGGAAGACGTCACCCGCATCCTCGCCGCCGCCCGCGCCGAGGCCCAGGCCAACCAATGGGCGGTGGCCATCGCCGTGGTCGACGACGGCGGCCACCCGCTGGCCCTGGAGCGCCTCGACGGCTGCGCGCCGGTCGGCGCCTACATCGCCACCGAGAAGGCCCGCAGCGCCGCCCTCGGCCGCCGCGAGACGCGCCTGTACGAGGAAATGATCAACAACGGCCGCACCGCCTTCCTCTCCGCGCCGGTCCTCCAGGGCACCCTGGAAGGCGGCGTGCCGGTGCTCCATGAGGGCCAGGTGGTCGGCGCGGTCGGCGTGTCCGGCGTGCAGGCCGCCCAGGACGCCCAGGTGGCCAAGGCCGGCGTGGCCGCGCTGTAAGCCGTCGACGAACAACAGGAGAACCTTGCGATGACCCAACGAATCACCCGCCAGCGCCTGCAGGTCGCCGACGTCCTGCAACGCTTCATCGAAGACGAAGCCCTGCCGGGCACCGGCGTACAGGCCGAAGCCTTCTGGAAGGGCTTCGACGCCCTGGTCCACGAGCTGGCGCCGAAGAACCGCGCGCTGCTCGCCGAACGCGACCGCCTGCAGACCGAGCTGGACACCTGGCACCGCGCCCATCCGGGGCCGATCCAGGACATGCCGGCCTACCGCGCCTTCCTCGAATCCATTGGCTACCTGCTGCCGGCGCCCGCCGCCGTGCAGGCCAGCACCGCCAACGTCGACACCGAGATCACCCAACAGGCCGGCCCGCAGCTGGTGGTACCGGTGATGAACGCGCGCTACGCGCTGAACGCCGCCAACGCCCGCTGGGGCTCGCTGTACGACGCGCTCTACGGCACCGACGCGATCAGCGAGGACGACGGCGCCGAGAAGGGCAAGGGCTACAACCCGCGTCGCGGCGAGAAGGTCATCGCCTTCGCCCGCGCCTTCCTCGACCAGGCCGCGCCGCTGGCCCGGGGCAGCCACGCCGACGCCACCGCCTACCGCATCGAGCAGGGCCAGCTGCGCGTGACCCTGGAAGACGGCAGCGTCGAAGGTCTGGCCCAGGCGGAGAAATTCCTCGGCTACCAGGGCGAGCCCCTGGCGCCCAAGGCCGTGCTGCTGAAGAACAACGGCCTGCACTTCGAGATCCAGATCGACTCCACCAGCCCGATCGGCCAGACCGACGCCGCCGGTGTGAAGGACGTGCTGGTCGAGGCCGCGCTGAGCACCATCCTCGACTGCGAGGACTCGGTGGCCGCGGTGGACGCCGAGGACAAGACCCTGGTCTACCGCAACCTCCTCGGCCTGATGAAGGGCGACCTCAGCGAAGCGGTGGAGAAGGGCGGCAAGAGCTTCGTCCGGCGCATGAGCGCCGACCGCCAATACACCGCCGTCGACGGCTCCACGCTGACCCTGCACGGCCGCTCGCTGCTGTTCATCCGCAACGTCGGCCACCTGATGACCACCCCGGCGATCCTCGACGGCAGCGGCGTGGAAATCCCCGAAGGGGTCATGGACGCGGTGCTCACCGGCCTGGTGGCGATCCACGACCTGCAGCGCAAGGGCAACTCGCGCACCGGCAGCGTCTACATCGTCAAGCCGAAGATGCACGGCCCGGCCGAAGTGGCCTTCGCCGACGAGCTGTTCGGCCGCGTCGAGGACCTCCTCGGCCTGCCGCGCCACACCTTGAAGATGGGCATCATGGACGAGGAGCGGCGCACCAGCGTCAACCTCCAGGCCTGCATCGGCGCCGCCGGCGCGCGGGTGGTGTTCATCAACACCGGCTTCCTCGACCGCACCGGCGACGAGATGCACAGCGCCATGGAAGCCGGCCCGATGCTGCGCAAGGGCGACATGAAGGGCACCCGGTGGATCGCCGCCTACGAGCGCAACAACGTGCTGGTCGGCCTGGCCTGCGGCCTGCGCGGCCGCGCGCAGATCGGCAAGGGCATGTGGGCCATGCCGGACCTGATGGCGGCCATGCTCGAACAGAAGATCGGCCACCCGAAATCCGGCGCCACCACCGCCTGGGTGCCGTCGCCCACCGCCGCCACCCTGCACGCGCTGCACTACCACCAGGTGGACGTGCAGGCGGTGCAGAGCGAGCTGCAGAAGGTCGACCTGAGCGCCGCCCGCGACGGCCTGCTCGACGACCTGCTGAGCATCCCGGTGGCCGCTTCGGCCGACTGGTCCGCCGAGGCGCGCCAGGAGGAGCTGGACAACAACTGCCAGGGCATCCTCGGCTACGTGGTGCGCTGGGTCGAGCAGGGCGTCGGCTGCTCCAAGGTGCCGGATATCCACAACGTCGGCCTGATGGAGGACCGCGCCACCCTGCGCATCTCCAGCCAGCACATCGCCAACTGGCTGCACCATGGCGTGGTCAGCGAGGCCCAGGTGCGCGAGACCCTGGAGCGCATGGCCAGGGTGGTCGACGAGCAGAACGCCGGCGACCCGGCCTATCGCCCGATGGCTGCGGACTACCAGGGCTCGGCGGCGTTCCAGGCGGCCAGCGACCTGGTCTTCAAGGGGCGCGAGCAGCCCAGTGGCTATACCGAGCCGCTGCTGCACGCCTGGCGCCTGCGCTACAAGGCGCAGCACTGACGGTTGCTCCTGCAGATGCAGGAGCGAGCTTGCTCGCGAACGGAGTTCTGCCGGCGGGATCGGTGTGCGTCCTGAAGAGCCCCTCTCCCCCAACCCTCGGCTGCGCGCCCCGCCCTGAAGGGAGAGGGGGCTAGCCCGTGCCGGCGGAGAGATCAGCGTCAGTCGGATAACGCCGAGTTTGCCGGCTGACTCCAGAGCATCCAAGCACTCCTAACGGTCCCCTCTCCCTTCAGGGAGAGGGCTAGGGAGAGGGTGTGGAGCCACACCCAAACACGGGCATCTCAGGTGAGCACCGTTCGTGAGCAAGCTCGCTCCTACGAAGAGCGCTCTCCAACCCACCACCCATCTTTGGTTGGCCCCCAATGCCCGACCAACCGCCCGATGGCGTCTTGGCGCACGCCGGGAATTGCGTTAGCGTGCGGCCGCAACCGTGGTAACCCGCCTGAGGGGTAGACAATGAAAAAGTGGCAATGCGTAGTCTGCGGACTCATCTACGACGAATCCAAAGGCTGGCCGGAAGAAGGCATCGCGGCGGGCACCCGCTGGGAAGACGTGCCCGAAGACTGGCTGTGCCCGGACTGCGGCGTCGGCAAGCTGGACTTCGAGATGATCGAGATCGGCTGATCCGTCGTGGCGTTCACGCGAACGGCGGCCCGGTGGCCGCCGTTTTCGTTGGCGCGCCCGTGCTTGAGCGCCGCGCGCGGTTGGCCGCGCCGCCGCCGGCGCCTGGCAAGCCTGCCCTTGGCGGCTGGCGGAAAAGTGCGCTAGCTTGCCCTGGCTATCCGCAGGAGGTGCGACGATGCGCAAGTGGCAATGCGTGGTCTGTGGCTTCATCTACGACGAGGCCCTCGGCCTGCCCGAGGAAGGCATCGCCCCCGGCACCCGCTGGGAAGACATCCCGGCCGACTGGGTATGCCCCGATTGCGGCGTGGGCAAGATCGACTTCGAGATGATCGAAATCGCCTGAGGCGCCCCGCCAATCCCTGATTCCCCCCGCGCCGCGCGACGCCGGCGCGGCCCCGTTCGATGTGGAGAACCGAATGAGCGAGAACGCACCGCTGGTGATCATTGGCACCGGCCTGGCCGGCTACAACCTGGCGCGCGAGTGGCGCAAGCTGGACGCGGAAACCCCGCTGCTGCTGATTACCGCCGACGACGGCCGCTCCTATTCCAAGCCGATGCTCTCCACCGGTTTCGCCAAGGACAAGGACGCCGACGGCCTGGCCATGGCCGAGCCGGGCGCGATGGCCGAACAGCTCAAGGCGCGCATCCTCACCCACACCCGCGTCACCGGCATCAATCCGGGGCACAAGCGCCTGTGGATCGGCGAAGAGCAGGTCGAGTACCGCGACCTGGTGCTGGCCTGGGGCGCCGAGCCGATCCGCGTGCCGGTGCAGGGCGACGCGCTGGACGCGATCTTCCCGATCAACGACCTGGAAGACTACGCGCGCTTCCGCGCCGCTGCCGCCGGCAAGCGCCGCGTGCTGTTGCTGGGCGCCGGCCTGATCGGCTGCGAATTCGCCAACGACCTGTCCAGCGGCGGCCTGCAGATCGACGTGGTGGCGCCCTGCGAGCAGGTCATGCCCGGCCTGCTGCACCCGGCCGCGGCCGGCGCCGTGCAGGCCGGCCTGGAAAGCCTCGGCGTGCGCTTCCACCTGGGCCCGGTGCTGAACCGCCTGGTGCGCGCCGGCGAGGCGCTGGAAGCGCACCTGTCGGACGGCCAGGTGATCCCCTGCGACCTGGTGGTTTCGGCCGTGGGCCTGCGCCCACGCATCGACCTCGCCGCCGGCGCCGGCCTGGAAGTGAACCGCGGCGTCGTGGTCGACCGCGAGCTGCGCACCTCCCACGCCAACATCTACGCCCTGGGCGACTGCGCCGAGGTCGACGGCCTCAACCTGCTCTACGTGATGCCGCTGATGGCCTGCGCCCGCGCGCTGGCGCAAACCCTGGCGGGCAAGCCGACTGCCGTGGCCTACGGCGCCATGCCGGTGACCGTGAAAACCCCGGTGTGCCCGCTGGTGGTCTCGCCGCCGCCGCGCGGCAGCGACGGCGAATGGCGTGTGGAAGGCTCTGGCCCGGACCTCAAGGTGCTCTGCCGGGATACCGCCGGTCGTTTGCTCGGCTACGCCCTGACCGGCGCGGCGGTCAGCGAAAAGCTCTCGCTGAACAAGGAGTTGCCGGCGCTCCTGACATAAAAATCCGAAGCTATGGCACTTCCGTCGTGGGAATGTGCTCGCAAATTGTCAGACGATACTGGCGTACCAGCTTGCGGCGTGCCATCCTCCCCCCGTCTACCGCAGCCTAGAGCCTGCAAGGCCTGGGCAGCGGTGCCTTGGGCGCTGTTGGGAAGACAGCACGGACACAAAAACAACAAACCGTCAAAGAGGCATTTATGCGTAAACCAGAACTCGCCGCCGCGATCGCCGAGAAGGCCGACCTCACCAAAGAACAAGCCAACAAGGTGCTGAACGCGCTGCTGGATGAGATCACCGGCGCGCTGAATCGCAAGGACAGTGTCACCCTCGTGGGCTTTGGCACCTTCATCCAGCGCCACCGTGGCGCCCGCACCGGCAAGAACCCGCAAACCGGCCAGCCGGTGAAGATCAAGGCCAGCAATACCGTCGCCTTCAAACCGGGCAAGGCCCTGAAGGACGCCGTCAACTAAGTTGGCCCGAGGCCCGGAGCCAGAGCGGCTCCGGGCTGCCCCCGCAGTTACATTTTCCCTTCAAAAGTACGGATGTAGTCCTTCTCTGAAGTCGCTACAATGCGCAGCCATCTGTCTCGAACATCGAGGTCTGTGCATGAAATTCCGTCTTCTCCTGTGGTTCCTCGGGCGCCTGATGGCCAAGGCCTCGCGCGACAACCCGGCATTCCGCAAGCAACTCGAAGGCAAGGACCTGGTGTTCCAGCTGCACAGCCTGGACGGCAAGGTCGCGCGCCACTACATCGTTCGCGACCTGCGCGTCAGCGCGCGGCGCGGCAGCCACCCGCTGCCGGCCTTCGCCATCGGCTTCCGCGACGGCGCCTACGGCTACGCCACCCTCACCTCGAAGAACCCGCAGCTGGCGTTCATGCAGGGCATCCAGAACAAGGACATCCAGATCCAGGGCAATCCGGCGCTGGTGATCTGGTTCCAGGGCCTGGTGAAGTACCTCAAGCCGAAGAAGAAGGCGGCGGCCAAGGCAGTGGAGAAGGAAGCGGCCTGAGGCCAGTCCCTCCGTAGGAGCGCGCCACGCGCGATTCGCGGGCATGCCCCGCTGTTACCTGTACCGCCACGGCAACGTCGCTGGGTCCCCGCGTTCGCGGGGAAGACGTGCCAAACCCAAACCCGCCACTCCCGCGAACGCGGGAGCCCAGTGCCTTCCGTGGGGCGTTCCCCGCACATTTCGGGCGCCGGGCCTGGAGGTCGTGCACAAGACGGTTGCCAGGTTGGATGTGGATACGAAAAAGCCGCTTCCCCGTTGGGAGAAGCGGCTTTTTCATGGCCGGTGCGCGATCAGTGCGAGCTGTTCATCTGCGCCGCCAGCTCACGCAGCACCGCTTCGGCGTCGAGCACCTTGCGTACCGCGTCCTCGGCTTTCTCGCGGGGGATGTCCAGGCGATCCAGCAGGGCCTGCGGCACGCAGTTCTGCGGGCCGCTGCCGATGCCGTTCTGGCGCAGCAGGCGGGTGGCCAGGCAGACCAGGTTGGCGTAGGCGGCGTTGGGGCCGGTGTAGTCCGGGTCGTGCTGGAAGCGCAGGGCCGTGTAGATCTCGTCCGGCATGTCCCAGGTACGCATCAGCCAGGCGCCGATCTGCTCGCGGGTGATGCCCAGCAGGTGCTGCTCCACCAGGTTGTGCGGCACGTGCGGGTTGACCTCCAGGTGGCGGCAGATCAGCGAGAAGTGCGGCGGGAAGATGTGCGCCAGGACCAGGTAGCCCATGCTGTGCAGCAGGCCGCCGAGGTAGGTCAGGCCGGCCTCCGGGCGCTCGGCGCGCGGCACGGCGCGGGTCAGGCCCTCGATCACCGCGGCGGTGTAGATCGCCTGCTGCCAGTAGGGCGTGGCGTGCTGCGGCTGGTCCTTGGGCAGGCTCAGGGTCTTGCCCAGGGCCAGGCCGAGGGCCAGGTTGATCACCAGGTCGAAACCCAGCACGCGGACGATGGCGTCTTCCACCGAGCGGATCTTGCCCGGCGCGGCGTAGTAGGGCGAGGCGGCCCAGCTGACCACCTGGGCGGCCAGCGCCGGGTCGGTCTCGACCACGCCGGTGATGTCGTCGACGGTGGCGTTGGGGTCGACCCGCAGCTTGATGATCTTCTGCGCGGTTTCCGGCAGCGGCGGAATCTCGATGGTCTCTTCCAGGCGTTGCTGGATGCGCCGGGCGGTGAAGGCCTGCACCGCCTGGGAGATTTCCGCGCGGTCGTCGTCGGGGCGGTCGAGGTTCGGCCGGATCTGCTCCAGGGGCACACCGAAGCGCGCCGCGCTGGCTTTCTCCAGCACCTGGCGGAAGTCGGCGGTGGGGATTTCCAGCAGCGTGCCGGGGTTGCCCGACTCGATCAGCAGGTGCGACTCCTGCAGCAGGCGCTCGTCGTACAGGCACGGCGAGCTGGTCAGCGGCGGCAGCGCCGGCAGGCGGCTGAGCCGGTGCTTGCCGAGCATCCGCTCCAGGCGCTCGGGCTTGATCGCCAGCAGCTTGCGCCCGGTCAGTTCGGTGAGGCGGTTGAGGTCCAGCAGCTGGTTCTGCGGGAAGAGCACCAGCAGGGTGCCGACGGCGTCTTCCAGCAGGCTCGCCTGCACGCGCTTCGCGGCCGGCAGTTGCTCGTTGTCGGGCAGTTCTCGGTAGGGCACGCCCAGGCGATCGAGCAACTGGAGGATGACCGAGGGGGCGGGAAGGGCTTCGGCGAGTGCGGCTTCGCTCATGGGCTTTGTGATCCGGTTATCAACTGCTGGCGGAAGTATAACCAGCGGCTATGCGTGACTGGTCGGTCAGCCGACCGGCGAAGGTGAAGTGGGTCACACTTGGCCATATTGCTGGCCGTGTCGCAACCAGCGCGCCAGCAGCGGGCTGACGTGTTGCGGCCAGTGCTCCAGCAGCGCCTGGGCGGCGTCACGCACCGCCGGCAGCAGGTCGGCGTCGCGCATCAGGTCCGCGACCTTGAACTGTAGCAGACCGGTTTGCCGCGTCCCGAGCATCTCGCCGGGGCCGCGCAGCTCCAGGTCGCGTTCGGCGATGACGAAGCCGTCGCTGGTCTCGCGCATGATCGCCAGGCGTTCGCGGCCGATCTGCGACAGCGGCGGGTGGTAGAGCAGCACGCAATGGCTGGCCGCGCTGCCGCGCCCGACCCGTCCGCGCAGCTGGTGCAGCTGGGCCAGGCCGAGGCGTTCGGGGTTCTCGATGATCATCAGGCTGGAGTTGGGCACGTCGACGCCCACCTCGATCACCGTGGTCGCCACCAGCAGCTGCAGCATGCCTTCCTTGAAGGCCTCCATCACCACGGCCTTCTCCGCCGGCTTCATGCGCCCGTGGATCAGGCCCACGCGCAATTCGCCGAGGGCCGAGGCGAGCTCCTCGTAGGTGGTTTCGGCGGCCTGGCAGGTGAGCTCCTCGGATTCCTCGATGAGCGTGCACACCCAGTACGCCTGGCGGCCTTCGGCGCAGGCCGCGCGGACCCGCTCGATCACCTCGATGCGGCGGCTGTCGGCGACCAGCACGGTGTTCACCGGCGTACGCCCGGGCGGCAGCTCGTCGAGGATCGAGGTGTCCAGGTCGGCATAGGCGCTCATCGCCAGGGTGCGCGGGATCGGCGTGGCGGTCATGATCAGCTGGTGCGGGCAGAGCCGGCCGTCGACGCCCTTCTGGCGCAGGGCCAGGCGCTGCTGCACGCCGAAGCGGTGCTGTTCGTCGATGATCGCCAGGGCCAGGCGCTTGAACTTCACCTCGTCCTGGAACAGCGCGTGGGTGCCGACCACCATCGGCACGCCGCCGGCGATCTGCTCCAGCGCGGCGGCGCGGGCCTTGCCCTTGAGCTTGCCGGCGAGCCAGGCGACCTCGATGCCCAGCGGCTGCATCCACTTGCTGAAGTTGAGGAAGTGCTGCTCGGCGAGGATCTCGGTGGGCGCCATCAGCGCCACCTGGTAGCCGGCCTCCAGGGCCTGCAGCGCGGCGAGCGCGGCGACTACCGTCTTGCCCGCGCCGACGTCGCCCTGCACCAGGCGCAGCATGGGTTCGGGCTGCGCCAGGTCGTAGGCGATCTCGGCGCCGACGCGCTGCTGCGCGCCGGTCGGGGCGAATCCGAGGTTCTTCAGGAAGCGCTGCGGCAGTTTCTTCGCCGGCGGCAACTCCGGAGCGTGTTGCGCGCGCAGGCTCTCGCGCAGGCGCTGGAGCGACAGCTGGTGGGTCAGCAGTTCCTCGAAGGCCAGGCGATGCTGGGCCCAGTGGCGGCCTTCGGCGAGCTCTTCGAGGTTGGCGTCCGGCGGTGGCCGGTGCAGGTAGCGGATGGCTTCGTCGAGCGGGCCTAGGCGGTAGTCGCGGGCCAGTTCCTCGGGCAGCCAGTCGGGCAGGCTGTTCGGCCCCAGGAGCGCCAGGGTCTGCTGGCTGAGCTGGCGCAGGCGCTGCTGGGTGAGGCCTTCGGTGGTCGGGTAGATCGGCGTCAGGGTCTGTTCCACCGGGGCCGGCGTGTCGTCGTTCAGCGCGCGGTATTCCGGGTGGTAGATCTCCAGGCCCGAGGCGCCGGGGCGGGCCTCGCCGTAGCAGCGCAGGTGGGTGCCGCGCTTGAGGTTTTCCTTCTGCGCCTGGCTGAAGTGGTAGAAGCGCAGGCTCAGGGTGCCGCTGCCGTCCTGCAGGCGCACCAGCAGGCTGCGGCGCTTGCCCATGACCACGTCGGCGCCGGAGACCACGCCCTCGACCACCGCGTCCTGCCCCGGGCGCAGCGCGCCTATGGGGGTGACGCGGGTGCGGTCCTGGTAGCGCAGCGGCAGGTGGAAGAGGATGTCCTGGAGGTTTTCCAGGCCGACCTTGGCGAGCTTTTCCTCCAGCGCGGCGCCGACGCCCTTGAGCGCCGTGACCGGGACGTTGGCCAGTTCGGTCATGCCGGCTGGGCTTCGCCCTTGGTGGCCGGTTGGGCGACCGAGCACAGGCGGATGGAGTCGGCCAGCACTTCGATGGCGCGTGGCCGCGGGAAGCTGGCGCGCCAGGCGATGGCGACGGTGCGCAGGGGCACCGGTGCGGTGAACGGGCGGACCTCGATCACGCCGGGCGCGTAGTGGTGGCTGTCCACCGCGGAAAACGGCAGCACCGACACGCCGAGGCCGGAGGCGACCATGTGGCGGATGGTCTCCAGCGAGCTGGATTCCACCGTGGTGTGGCGGTTCTCTTCGCCCTTGCGGGTGGTCGGGCAGGCTTCCAGCACCTGGTCGCGGAAGCAGTGGCCCTCGCCGAGCAGCAGCAGGCTCTTGTCGTTGAGCAGTTCGGCGTCGATGCTGGTCTTGGCGGTCCACGGGTGGTCGGCCGGCATCAGCACGTAGAAGGGCTCGTCGAACAGCGGCAGGGTGAGGACGTCGGCTTCCTGGAACGGCAGGGCGATGATGATCGCGTCCAGCTCGCCGGTGCGCAGCTTGTCGCGCAGGATGTGGGTGAAGTTCTCCTCGATGTACAGCGGCATCTGCGGCGCCACGCGGTGCAGCTGCGGGATCAGGTGCGGGAACAGGTAGGGGCCGATGGTGAAGATGGCGCCGACCTTCAGCGGCGAGGTCAGCTGGTTCTTGCCGGCCTGGGCCAGTTCACGGATGCCCTGGGCCTGCTCCAGCACCTTCTGCGCCTGGGCGACGATGCCTTCGCCCACCGGGGTCAGGCGCACCGCGCTCTTGCTGCGCTCGAAGATCAGCACGCCGAGTTCGTCTTCCAGCTTCTTCACGCCGACCGACAGGGTCGGCTGGCTGACGTGGCAGCGCTCGGCGGCGCGGCCGAAATGCTGCTCCTGGGCAAGCGTGACGATGTAGCGCAGTTCGGTGAGGGTCATGGCGACTAATCCGTTGAGTTGGGCCAAGCATAGCGGCTGCGCGGTTGCGAACCAACCGCGCTAAACTGCCGGCCCCTGTCTTTAGGAGGCGAAGATGTCCGCGAATGTTCTGATCGCCGGCTGCGGCGACGTCGGTGGCCGCCTGGGTCGCCAACTGCTCGCCGAGGGCTGGCGCGTCCATGGCCTGCGCCGTGACGTCGGCGCGCTGCCAGCGGGCATCCTGCCGGTCGCCGGCGACCTGGGCGCCAGCGAGTGCCCGGCGGCCTGGCCCGAGGGCGGGCTGGACTACCTGGTGTTCGCCGCCGCCGCGACCCAGCACGACGAGGCCGGCTACCGCGCCACCTATGTCGAAGGCCTGCGGCGCTGCCTGGAGTGGCTGCAGCGGCGCGGGCAGACGCCGAAGCGCCTGCTGTTCGTCTCCAGCAGCGGCGTCTACGCCCAGCAGGGCGGCGAGTGGATCGACGAGACCTCGCCGGCCGAGGCGCAGAGCTACTCCGGGCGGGTGATCCTCGAAGCCGAGCGGGTGGCCCTGGACAGCGGCATCCCCGCCAGCGTCGTGCGCCTGACCGGCATCTACGGCCCCGGCCGCGAATGGCTGCTCAAACAGGTCCGCGAGGGCTACCGGGTGGCCATCGAGCCGCCGCTGTACGCCAACCGCATCCACGCCGAGGACGCCGCCGGGTTGCTCGCCTGCCTGTTGCGCGCCGACGCCGCCGGCCAGGCGCTGGACGACTGCTACATCGGCGTGGACGACGCTCCGGCGCCCCTGGCCGAGGTGGTGGACTACCTGCGCGGGCTCATGGGCGTCGAGCACTGGGCCGAGGAGCAGAGCGTGCGCCGCGCCGGCAGCAAGCGCTGCCGCAACGCCCGCGCCAAGGCGCTGGGCTGGGTGCCGCGCTACCCGAGCTACCGCGAGGGCTACGCCGCGATCCTCGCCGGGCGCCAGGACTGAGGTGGACGCCAACCGGCTGCTGGCGCGCCCCTGGTTGCCCGGGGTGGAGCTGTTCCATGCGGACTTCTCCGGCCAGCCGTTCGGTCGCCACAGCCACGATGCCTTCGCCATAGGCGCGATCCTCCAGGGCGCCGGCGGCTACCAGTGCCGTGGCGCGCGCCATGTACTGCCGGCCGGCACCCTGTCGCTGATGAACCCGGAGGAACCGCACACCGGCAACGCCGAGAGCGCGCGGCTGGTCTATCGCATGCTCTATATCGAAGAGTCGCGGCTGCTGCCGCTGCTCGGCCGCAAGCAGTTGCCGCGGGGCTTCCAGGCGCTGAATCCGGGCGACGACGGTCAGGTCGCGACGTCCCTGGCGCGGCTGGCGGGCGAGTTCGAGCGCGACGACGCGCTGGGCCTGGAGAGCGAACTGCTGGCGTTGCTGGAACTGGTCTTCGTGCGCCATGGCGGCATGCGCCCGGCGGCGCCGGCGAGCCGCGACGGCGGCGTCACCGCGCGGCTGCGCGACTACCTGGAAAGCCACTACCGCGAGGCGGTGAGCCTGGAGCGCCTGGCCGCGCTGGTCGAACGCCATCCGCGCCACCTGATCGAGAGCTTCCGCCGCGCCTACGGCGTGCCACCGCACACCTACCTGCTGCAACGCCGGGTGCGCGAGGCCAAGCGCCTGCTGGTGGAGGGCGCCATGCCGATCGAGGCGGCGCTGGAGCTGGGTTTCTGCGACCAGGCGCATTTCTCCACGACCTTCCGCCGCTTCACCGGGGTCACTCCGGGGCGCTTCCGCAGCGCCACGCGCACCTGAGTTTTCTACAAGACCGCCATTCGCCGCGCCGGCCAGACTCGCCCTCCCTGATTCCGGGAGAGCGCCATGTTCGCCGCCTTCGCGCTGGTCGCCAGCACCCACTTCGCCGCCCTGCTGTCGCCGGGGCCGGACTTCTTCCTGCTGATCCGCGCCGCGCTGTTGCGCGGGCGCCGCCACGCCGACGGCTGCGCCAGCGGCATCGCCCTGGCCAATCTGGCGAGCATGGCGCTGGTGCTGTTCGTCCTCGGCCTGCTGCCGGGCGTGGCGAGCCACGGCTTGCGCATAGTGCAGCTGCTGGGCGGGGCGTATTTCGTCTGGCTCGGCGCCCAGGCCTTGCTGGCGCGGCGC
>NZ_JARJLT010000266.1 GCF_029335315.1 Pseudomonas citronellolis | reverse complement strand
GCCCAGGCCGTGGCCGGGGCTGGCCTGGTTCGGTGCGCGGTAGAAGGGCTCGCCCAGTTGCGCCAGGTGATCGGCGTCGGCCCCCGGACCGTGGTCGCGGACGCTGACGTGCAGCACGTTGCCGTCGACCGCGGCTTCGACTTCCAGCGGCTTGCTCGACGGGTTGAAGCGCAGGGCATTGCGCAGCAGGTTGTCCAGCGCGCGTTCGAGCATGTCCGGCCAGCCGTCGATGGCCAGGCCTTCCGGTATGCGCAGCTGGATGTGTTGTTCCGGGGCCAGCAGCTGGGCGTCTTCGCGCAGGCGTTCGAGCAGCGGCAGCAGCTCGATGTGGCTGGTGGGACCGGGGTCGGCGTCGAGGCGGGCGAGAGCGAGGATTTCGGCGATCAGCGCTTCCAGGCGATCGCACTCCTGCTCCAGGCGCGGCCACATGCTGGCGCGCTGTTCCGGGCCGGCGCGCTCGGCCAGGGCCAGGGCGATGCGCAGGCGCGCCAGCGGTGAACGCAGCTCATGGGACACGTCGCGCAACAGCTGGCGCTGGCTGCTGATCAGGCGTTGCAGGCGCGCGCCCATGCGGTTGAAGTCGCGGGCCAGCACGCCGAGTTCGTCGCCGCGGTGGGCGAGGCGGGCGAGGCTGTCCTGCTGGTAGGTGGTCTGTCCGAGGTCGTGCACGGCGCGGCGCAGGCGGTTCAGCGGGCGGGTGATGGACAGCGTCAGCAGCAGGCTGAAGATGGTCAGCACCACCAGGGCGATGCCCAGCGCGCTGAGCGGCCACAGCAGGCTGCTGCGGTGCCAGGCCTCGAGGGCGCCGTGGGGAATCCGGTAGATGAACAGGTAGGTGTGGTCGCTTTCCGGGCTGGTGTATTCCTGGCTGAGCTGGCGCCAGGGGAAGCGCGGCAGGTCCTTGCGGTCGAAGCTGCCGTCGTTGCGGCGTGGCGGGCGCGGCAGGTAGGTGCCGTCGACCAGGCGCTGGCCGCTTTCATCGAGCACCTGCACGGACAGGTCGTAGTCATGGCGGCGCTGTTCGAGCAACTGTTGCGCGGCGTCGGGCCCCTGGTTCTCGTAGAGCTGGGTCCATTGCCGGGCGAGGTCGTGCATGCCGGGGTAGCGGGCGATGATCCAGGTGTCCTGGTTCAACGCGCGACCGAGCAGGATGGAGAGGCCGGCGACCAGCAGCAGGGCGAGCCAGAAAGCGGCGAGGATTCGCCAGAAAAGCGAGCGCATGGTCGTTCGGTTCAGTCGCATATCCGTGTCGGGTCAGGGGCGCGGTCGCGGCGAGGCGCCGGGGATTGGCCCGGCGCCCGCTCGACTGGCGCTATCAGTTGGTGGGTTTGCCATCCTTCTGCGCTTTCCACTGCTGGAACTCGGCCCATTCGGCCTTGCGCTGGTCGCGCTTGGTCTTGAGCTCGTCGAATTTCTTCTGCTGTTCCGGGGTGAGCAGCGCGCGGATGTCCTTCTGGGTCTTGTCGTGGCTGGCCTTGTACTCGTCCTGCATGGCCTTGCGGTCGGCCGCCGACAGCTTGCTCAGGTACTTCTCGGTGATTTCCTGACGAGCCTTCATGGAGTCGCCCATCAGCTTGCCGACCTGCTGGCGCTGTTCCTGGGTCAGGTTCAGCTCGCGCATCGGGCCGCCGCGGTCGCCGTGCTGGAAGCGCGGGCCGTGGCCGTCCATCATCGGAGCGCCGGCGGGCGGCGGAGCGTCGGTCGGCGCCGGGGTGGCGGCCATGGCCAGGGTCGGCAGGGCGGCGGCGAACATCAGGGCGGTGAGGGTCTTGCGCATGGAAACTTCTCCTTTCGTGGACCGGTTCTGAACCGGATGTGCCCAGTCTAGGGATGGCAAGGTCAAGGGCGGTCAGGGCCGCGTAAAGCTTCGGTAAAGATTGCGTAGACCGCTCTATGTCGGGCCTTTCGGCCCGGTCCGGGGTCAGGATGCGTAGAAGTAGCCGCGCCCGCGCAGGGCCAGGATGCGCGGACGCCCGTCGGGGTGCGCGCCGAGCTTCTTGCGCAGGTTGCTCACGTGCATGTCCAGGCTGCGGTCGTAGAGGGTCAGCTTGCGGCCCAGGGCGATCTGCGCCAGGGCCTGTTTGTCCAGTGGTTCGCCCGGCTGGCGCAGCAGGGCTTCGAGGATGCGGCTCTCCGACAGCGTCAGGCTGACTTCCAGGCTGCCGATGCTGGCCACGCCGCGGGTCAGGTTCAGGCTCAGGTCGCCCAGCTCGATCTGGGCGCTGGGCTGCACCGGGTGGCTGCGGCGCAGCACGGCGCGCAGCCGCGCGGTCAGTTCGCGGGGGTCGCAGGGCTTGGCCAGGTAGTCGTCGGCGCCCAGCTCCAGGCCGAGGATGCGGTCCAGCGGCTCGCCGCGCGCGGAGAGCATCAGCACCGGCAGGTCCGGGTGTTCGCCGCGCAGCTGCTTGAGCAGCTCCAGGCCGCTGCCGTCGGGCAGCATCACGTCCAGCACCACGGCGTCCGGGGTGCGCGCGGCCAGCGCCGCGCGGGCCTCGGCGCCATCATGGCTGGCTCTTACGCTGAAGCCTTCCTGGGCGAGCCAGGTGCAGAGCAGTTCGCACAATTCACGGTCGTCGTCGATCAGCAGCAGCTCACTCATGCTCGGGCTTCTTTCAATTGATCCACTCCCGGCGCTGGCGGCGGCGACCGCGGCTCAGAGCGCCAAGGATGAAGGCGGCGAGGGCGATGCCGCCGCCCGTCGCGAACCAGGCCTGCTCGGTGCTGAGCAGGCGTGGCGGTTGTTGGGCCTGGAACTCGCGCAGCTGCAGTTTCAGGCGCTGGTTTTCCTGGCGCAGGCGGCCCACCACGGCGCTCTCCGCGCCTTGCAACTGGGCGGTGAGGTCGGCACGCAGTTTCTCGCTGTCGTCCAGGCGTCGCTGGAGGTCGTCCAGGCGTTGCGCCAGCGGGTCGCCGGGCGCTTCCTGCGCGACGGACGTGGCGGCTTCGACTTCGGCATCGGCGCCGGGTTCCTCGCCGAGGGCGGCGAGCGGCAGGCTCAGGCAGAACAGCAGGGGCAGCAGATGACGAGGGGACATCGGAACTCCTTGTACGCTGATGAACCGCTTGTACGCTGATAAGCCGCCGGGCATCGCGGTCCGCGCGTGGCCAGGTTGCGGGACCAGGGTTGGCCTGGTCGGGCGGCGCCATCCCTGCGCCGCGAGTTGCACGTTACGGCAGGACTTTCTTGAACGGCTTGACCACCACCTCGGCGTACACGCCGGCGGCGC